>CAYJAQ010000006.1:0-39113 GCA_964368275.1 uncultured Staphylococcaceae bacterium | reverse complement strand
AAGAAAAAGAACGTTTAGCTAAAGAGAAGGAAAAGGAAAAAGAGAAAGAACGTTTAGCTAAAGAAAAAGAAAAAGAACGTTTAGCTAAAGAAAAAGCAAAAGCCGCCCCTAAAAAAGCCGCTTAATAAATCATTGATGAAGATAAGTAATAAGAAACCCATGATAATAGAAAGCGATTGGTTGATGGAAAATCGTACTAGGTTCTTATGAAGCTCCTTCGGAGTGGAATTAATAGTTCCCGCTTGTAGCGTTACAACTCAATTAAGTGTGTATGCCTTAGGCATATAAATTAGGATGGTACCGCGATTTAATCGTTCCTACAGATGTAGGGACGATTTTCTTATGAAAGGATAGATTATGAAAAAGTTAACAGGTTATGAAATAAGAAAAAAATGGTTGGATTTTTTTGCATCAAAACACCATGAGGTAATTCCTAGTGCTTCATTAGTGCCAGTCGATGATCCTACTCTATTATGGATTAATGCCGGTGTTGCACCACTTAAGAAATTTTTTGATGGACGTGAAAAGCCGCAAAATCCTCGGTTATGTAATGCACAAAAATCAATTAGAACAAATGATATTGACAATGTTGGTAAAACTGCCCGTCACCATACTTTCTTTGAGATGTTAGGAAATTTTTCAATTGGTGATTATTTTCGCGATATAGCACTTGAATATGCGGTTGAATTACTTTTTGATGAAAAGTGGTTTGGGCTTGATAAAGATCTTATTTATATCACTTATTACCCAGATGATTTAGAAACTTATAACAAATGGATAAGTTTGGGTATTAGAGCAGACCACCTAATTCCTGTTAAAGATAACTTTTGGGAAATTGGAGAAGGACCATGTGGACCAGATACTGAAGTATTTTTTGATCGTGGTGAAAAGTATGATCCTAACCATGTAGGTATTAAATTATTAATTAATGATATTGAAAATGATCGATATATTGAAATTTGGAATATTGTTCTAAGTCAATTTAATTCCAAAACTGGTGTTCCTAGATCAGAATATAAAGAATTACCTAGCAAAAATATTGATACAGGTAGTGGTTTAGAAAGACTTGCATGTATTATGCAAGAAGTTGAAACTAACTATGACAGCGATCTATTTTTCCCTTATATTGAATTCTTAGAAAAATATACAGGTATTAAGTATAGTAATCAAATGGCGTTTAGGGTTATAGTCGATCATATTCGCAGTGTAACTTTTGCAATTAGTGATGGTGCTTTATTATCTAATGAAGGTCGCGGATACGTTTTAAGAAGAATTTTAAGAAGAGCGGTTCGCTATGGTAGAAAACTAGGTATTAATGAGCCATTCTTATATAAAATGGTATCTTTGGTAGTTGAAAAAATGAAGGATTTCTACCCTTACTTAGTGGAAAAACAAGCATTAGTTGAGAAACTAATAAAAATTGAAGAGGAAAACTTCTTGAAAACTTTAGAAAATGGGGAAAAACGCTTAGCAGACATTATTTCGAAATTAGATGGAAAAGTAATAAGTGGTAAAGATGCTTTCTTACTATATGATACTTTTGGCTTTCCGTTAGAGTTAACTATTGAAGCTGCTGAAGAGAGCGGTATCGCTGTTGATGAGGAAGGTTATTATCAAAATTTAGAAGAACAGAAACGTCGTGCTCGCAGTAATCGCCAAAGCACTCAATCAATGAATGTTCAAAATGCGGATTATTTAGCCTTTAACGAGCCGTTTACCTTTTTAGGATATAAAATACTAGAAGGTACTAGCAAAGTAACTGGTGTTTTTAAGGATGGTAAGCGTGTTAATGCGGCTACCGGTGAATGTGTATTTACTACGGCAGAATCACCATTCTACGCCGAAAGTGGCGGACAAACTGGTGATATAGGAACAGTTATGATAAATGGTGAACAGTTTAATATTACGAATACTTTTAAAATGCCAAATGGTGAACATGCTCATGTAGTTGACATGGAAGAATCCATGATGGAAACGGGAAAAACAGTTATTTTACGTGTTGATAATGGTTATCGTAGTGATGTTGCTAAAAATCATTCAGCAACCCACCTATTAAATCAATCATTGCGTAATGTTCTAGGTAATCATGTAATTCAACAAGGTTCACAAGTAACTTATGACCGCTTACGGTTTGATTTTAATCATTATCAAAATTTGACTAATGAAGAAATTCTGAAAATTGAAAAAATGGTTAACAAAGCTATTCATGATAATTATCAAGTAAATACCATTGAAACATCAATGAGTGAAGCTAAAAAATTAGGTGCTCAAGCTGTTTTTGGTGAAAAATATGGCAGTGTTGTGCGTTTGGTCGATATGGATTATAGTAAAGAACTATGTGGCGGCACCCATGTATCAAAAACTGGTGATATTGAGCAATTCGCTATTTTAAGCATTGAATCAAAAGGATCAGGTATTTTTAGAATTGAAGCTGCCACTTCCAAACATATTTTTGAAGAAATGCAGAAAACGACTATTCATACACAAGAGACAATTGACAATCTGCATACAAAACTAGCTAACATTTTTGACAATGCTTTAAAAGAGGAAATCAAATTAAAAGTTACTACTTTACCAAAGTATGAATTAATAGGTAGCTTCGCTGATGTTTTAGGAAAACGAGACGAATATGAGAAACTTTGGGAAATTGTTAAGGATACCGAAAAAGCATATGATGCCATGTATCGTCAAAAAAACTCATCTTCATATGATAAATTCTTAACGAATATGATTGTAAAAGATGATACTTCATACATTGTCGAAGCTGTCAATAATGTTGATGTAAATGTCCTAAAAGATATTGTTGATAAGTTATCAGCTAATATTGATAAAATCGTTATTTTCTTTGCAGATGATGTTAATGGACGTTTAGTCTTTATTGCTAAAGCTAAGAATGCTAATGTTCATTGTGGTGAATTAGTTAAGAAAGCTGCAATAGTAACAGGTGGCAATGGTGGTGGAAGACCTGACTTTGCTCAATCGGGCGGAAAGGATGCTAGTAAACTAGCAGATGCTATGACAGAAGTCAAAGCGATGTTAGGTATCTAAATGAAATATATTGGCTTAGATTTAGGCAATCGCACGGTAGGTATTGCTACTAGCGATACTATGGGAATAGTCGCTACTGGTTATGGAACATTCAAATTTAATGAAAAAGATTTGCAAAAAGCATTGCAATATGTTACAATGGTCATAGCAGAAAAAAAGATTGAAAAAATAGTTATTGGTTTTCCTAAAAATATGGATGGTAGCGTTGGGTTTCAGGCTGAATATGTATTAGAATTTAAGAAAATGCTGGAAGATGCTACCAATTTAGAAGTGATTTTAGTAGATGAACGCTTAACGACTGCTCAGGTTACCAAAGTGATGATAAGTGCTGATGTTTCACGAGCAAAGCGCAAACAACAAGTAGATAAACTTTCTGCTGTAATTATTTTACAATCATATTTAGATGTAAAAAAATAACGTCATTGACGAGAAAGAGGAAAAAAATGAGTGAATTAAAAAGACTTGATCAACAACTAACTGTAATAGATGAAAGTGGCAATGAAGTATTATGCCAAATCTTGTTTACTTTTGAATCAGAAGAATTTAACAAAAATTATGTATTATTCTATCCAATTGAAAATGAACAAGAAGATGATGACAATGTTACTGTAATGGCAGCTAGTTACAAGGAAGGCGCTGATGGTGTTGGAGAACTTGAAGAAGTTACAACTGAAGAAGAATGGGCATTAATTGAGGATGTTCTTAATCAATTTGAAGAATCAATGGAAGAAGAATGTTCATGTGAAGATTGTTCTGGCGATGAAGGATGCGAATGCGAACATCACTGCGATTGTCATAAAGAATAAATTGCTTACATATGTTAAAAAGGACTCAAACTATGACGTTTGAGCCCTTTTTATTATTTTTGGGTTTTTAGAATAATATAATCTGCAATAATGTCGTAAATGCGACCAACGGGTTCATCTATTTCAAATAAGCTTTGGTGATGCTTAGGTTGACTAAGTGGTAATTGAGCGATTAATTCGGTATTAAGCGCTTCTGCAACTGTTTTTCCGCCACCTTCACCAAAAACGTAGTCTTTTTCTTTAGTTGCTTCATTATAATAGTATGACATGTTTTCAATAACACCGATTATGTCATGTCCTAGTGCTTGGGCAGCAAAGCCTGCTTTTACAGCTACATGTGATGCATTAGGGTGTGGTGTCGTAATCACGAGCATCTTAGCTTGAGGTACATGTTGCTTGATATCAAGAGCAATGTCTCCAGTTCCTGGTGGCAAATCAATAAGCATAAACTCTGTTTTAGCATTCCATTTCACGTCATAGAAGAAGTGTTCAAGCATACTATGGAGCATACCACCACGCCATATAACGGGTTGTGATGGATCAGTAAATAATTCGGTTGAAATAAGTTCAATATCGTCTTTTATAAGGGGCAATATTTTCTTATTCTCATCAAAATATGGGTTTTGGTGGACTATTTCCATTATGGTTGGAATACTAGAACCGTATATGTCAGCATCCATTAAGGCAGTTTTATGACCTTTTTTAGTTAGGCGATAGGCAATGTTGGCAGCAATACTCGATTTACCGACGCCGCCCTTACCACTGACAATTCCAATAAAGATAACACTACTGTTAGTAATGCTATTAATCTTTTTAAACTCTTCGAATTGTAATTTTACACCTGCATGGCCTAAATCAATCTTAATAATTTTAGTAATTGCTCGTTGTAATTCTTTTTCGGCAGTTCCGCCAAGTTGTCCCATGGCGATGATGAGGGTTACAACGTCTTTCTCATCATCATACCCGATATGTTTGATACCACCGGTTTCTTTTAAGCTCTTTTTTAGGGTAGGATCAATTACTTGTTCAATTTTAGTGCGAATTATATCGTTCATTTTGTCCTCATTTCTTGATTGGTACTTTGAATTCTTGTTCATAAGTCCTTTTATTCGTAAGTAAGTCATATAGTCGACTAGCACGTAGTTCAATTAGTGCAGTATTACTATTATTATTTTTTAAACTTGTGATTAGATTATTCTTAACAGATTTTGGCAGACCATTAAGTATTTTTTCGCCTTGCTTATTGAACCCCAATATACGTAAGTATTCACTAGTATTATTGCGAGGTATGTTAAGAAGAAGATAGATAAACAATCGTTGAAAACGGGTACTGGTATATTTCTTATTTTTTAATTGGTCTACAAGGGCATTATAACTAGTTGGTTCTTGTAGATTATTTACTAGGTAATTCTCAATACCTTCATCACAGCCTTTAATTTTTTTGTAATCAGGTTTGTTAATCAGCACTTGATATTTAAGATAGGTTAGCAAAGAATTCTTAGCCTTCTCAAGGTCGACAAAGTAATCATTGTCAATATGATATGGCAAAAATGGGGCTACGCTAATCCGTTTAATCGCCATTTCACGGATAGTTCGAGCACTCGCAAAAGTATTATCAAGACTGGTAGTATCATTATAGTTATTAGCAATACGCTTGATAAAATGGTAGTGTAGCTTATTATTTATTTTTTTAATGGCATATAAGTATTGAAGAGCTAGTGTTGCATTGGGTTGATTTATTGCCTCAATTCCATCATTTGGCAAATTCAGCTCTTTTAGTGCTTCTGAAAATGCAACTTTGTAACTATATGGATACTTTAAGTATTTTAATAGTATTGTATTGAACTCTTTAGTTTGTATTATGGCAAATACATCTTCAATGATATTAATAGCACTTTCTTCAATGCCAAACGCTAAATCGGTAATACCAAAAGTGTTAAGAATGTTAATACAATTATAGGCAAAATAATCAGCACTATTAACACCTAATGCTACTGGTAACTCAGTAACTAAATCAACAGCATTATTTAATAAGTGTTTAGTTTTCTCAAATTTGTCTACTATAGATATTTCACCACGCATAGTGAAAGAAGTGCTTACAACAGCAATAGTTGCATCGGGTTTGACTTGATTAATTGCTTTATCAATAAAGTATTTGTGACCATTATGAAATGGATTACATTCCATGATTAAACCTAATATTTTCATATATTCACCCATTTCAATTATTATACCAAAATTATGGAAAAAATGCAATTAATACACCACCTTTTTACAATTTATTACCTTTAAATATAGTAACATTAAAGTGGTGATGATATGGAGGAATTAAGATATATAGTGCCTAATCAGGTGAAAGATTTTGTAATTATTATTGAGGATGATAACATTATGGGGGAAATAATATATAGTTTTGTTCGTAAGTCAATGATGTCGCATAAAGAAATGCCGATTTATCGAATTGATTATCATTTGGGACGCACAATTATTGAGAAGTATCAGATAAAAGAACTACCGGCAGTTTTATTGTATCAAAATCATAAATTAGTGCGCTATAAGAGCGGTTTTTGTGCAAGTAGTAAAGTATTTATGGAGGCATAAAGGTTAGGAATAACCTTTTTCTTTTTTGTATATTGCTTTGCAAAATCAGGCATTTGTGATATAATATTGCAGGTGGTGAATATCAATGGATAATCAAAAAATTGGTGTATTTGATTCTGGGGTTGGTGGTTTAACGACGTTAAAGTATTTAGAAGAGATGCTACCGGAGGAAAATTTTATTTTTTATGCGGATACAAAAAATGCCCCGTATGGAAGCAAAGATCAAGTGACGCTTAGAAAAGTATTAAAGGAAGTTATTGCTTTTTTTGTGGAAAAAAATGTCAAGATAATTGTTATTGCTTGTAATACAGCAGGCACTCAGATAGATTATTTAAGGACACTTACTATGATTCCTCTTGTAGAACCGATTACGCCGACCATTGCTAAAATTAATTCTATTGTAATCAACCAGGATGATTATATTTTGTTACTAGCTACTGATTATACAGTCAATTCGCAAGTATATCAGCAAGCGTTGTTACATTGTAATTTAATCGCCCAAGGAGCACCGTTACTGGTGACAATGGCTGAGAATAAAGATTATAGTATTGATAAAGTCCGAGATATTTTACCAATTAATGATAATATTTCACATGTTGTTTTAGGATGTACTCATTTTGGATATTTTCGTGATGCAATTAATGCAATTTTACATCCAAAAGCAATTATTGAAAGTAGTTATGAACTTGCTGTTTTTGTAAAAAAATATTTAATTAATAAGCAATTATTGGCTAATACTAACAAGGAGATAACCGAATACTACCATTCCTAGGAAGGAGAATACATGAAGAAGAGTACTAGTATTATTATATTTGTTTTGTTTATTATGGCACTCGCAGTAATACTTGGAATTACTGTCCATGAGCTGAAACCAGTATTTCAAAACTTTGGTAATCAAGCAGCTTTTGAAGCAGCACTTAATGAATATAAAGATGATATTGGTCTGGTTAGAGCGGCCATTCTTGTTGTACTACAATTTTGTACTGTAATGATGGTAATCTTACCGGCTGAGCCTGTTGAAATTGTTTCAGGTATTACTTATGGTATGCTTTGGGGTACACTAATTTGCTTAATTGGTGTTATTATTGCTAATATTGTAATATATTTGCTATTTAAGAAAACAGGCGATGCGGTTCTAAAATACTTTCCTAATTATCTTGGTTGGGAATCAAAACTAGTAAAACGCAATAATCGATTTGGTCGTATTGTAAATGTTTCACTCCTTTATATACTACCATTCATTCCGTATGGAGTTATTGCGGTCATTGCTTCTAGGTCTAAACTTCGTTTTATTCCTTATTTGATTGTAACTTCGCTGGGATCGTTGCCTTCAATTGCGATTTGTACAATTATGACAGGGGCTGTTTTAGATGGTCATCCAATTGTTTCAGCAATTATTGTTGGTATCGTTATCCTTTGTGTAATCTTAACAATTGTCATAAAAGTAATCCAAAAAAGAAATCGTGAACGCATTGCAAAGCGAAATAAAATTGAAAATATCATTGTTAATAATGATACTATTAATAATTAACACCTTTAACTACTGGTTAATGGTGTTTTTTTCGAAAATTTACCAGAATGGTGATTTTTAAACATTAGATTAATCTACTATGTACTAAAATGATATAATGCTACCGAGGTGACAGAATGAAAGAACGAATAGCAGGTTTTACTTTAATTGAGGTTTTAGTATCAACTATTATAATAATAACACTAATGGGCAGTATAGTCTCAATATATTTATTGTATAACGAATCAATCGGTAAAGTACAAATAAGCAAGTTGGAAGCATCAAAATGTTCATATATAGTAAATACTCTGCAATCTAAATTTGATGAAATTCGTGCCTCTGGAGAAGTGCTTACTTTACGAACTGTAAATGATGAGATATTGTTATATAATGGGAATAAACGTTTATTAAAATTTAATAATGAAATTATCGGAATATTTAATGATGATACAGCAATTAATGAAATAACGCTTACGGATGCTGAATTGGTATTTCATATATTAAATAATAATGCGCTATATTTTAAAATAGGCATGCAAATGATAGTACGCGAAATAATTGTTTTTGTACCGGGGGGAATCCAAAATGCTTAAATCTAATAAAGGGTTTACGTTAATAGAAGCGGTAGTTAGTATGGCATTATTATCAGTTGTTGTGTTAAGCAGTTTTAGATGTATAGGACTATACTATCGTTCTTATGCTAATCGTAATTTCTATATTCGTTACTTAGATTTCGTAGATAATGTAGTAGAATTAAGGTTAAGTGATCCTTCTTTCTACTTAAATGTTGTTGAATACTTTGCGATACCTGAGGGATGTTATAGTTTTAAGTATGTAGATACTAATAATGATGAATATTTTTATGATATATACTATGATAGTAATTTTAATTTTTCTACTTCTTCAAATGCCCAATACATATTTCATATAAATATTAGAATAATTGAAAATTATAAAAATTATCACATTAATTTATCAGTATTTGGTGAATTATACGCATCAAAAGGGGTCTACCTAGATATTGATAATGCATATATGGAGAAATATCGTGTTAAGAAGTAATAAAGGTTATGGTAACATATTGATTTTAGTGTTTATTATTTTTTTAGCAGCTGAATTATTAATTGTTTCTTTATCGCAAAATAACATAAATGAAGAAGAACTCTTACTTATAGAGGAATATGATTGGCGTTGTCTAGTTCAAAGGCAAGTTTATATATTTGCATTTTCAATTGGAACATACACAGCTGAATGGCCAGAGTTTAAAGATTATTCAAATGGGTGTGAGATAAAGTTTCTTAGAATTAATGGAGATGAAGTTGTAATATATGGGCGTAGTATTGATCAATTTCCTAATCGCATATATTATTTGCATGGTATGTTTAATTCTCAAAAAAATGTATATCAGATTTTAGATTATCAAATATATGATACTAGTTAGGGGGTGAGAGTATTCTATATAATTTCATTGCAAGAGATCAAAGCAATCGAAGGATAAGAGGCTTTTTTGAAAGTGAAAATGGGTCATTAGAAGACTTTTTTCAAAATTCTAATTTCGAACTATTAAAAACTAAAGAAGCAAATATGCTAAGTAAGTTAAATCATCGTTATATGCGATTATCTTCAAAAGAGTTTATTGCTTTTTTAGAAGAATGGATGATTTTGTTAAATAGTAAAATTGGTGTTATTGATAGTTTAAAAGCAATTTGTGAAACTATTAATAATAAAAAGGTTAGAAGTATTATTATATCAATTGTAATTGATTTAGAACAGGGAACTTCAATAGTTGTGGCGATGCAGAAATTTCCACGTGCTTTTCCAGTACTTGCTCTTCAAATGTTAAAAATTGCTGAAAATACTGATAGCTTTATTGAGATTGTTAACAAAATGTACTTATATTATAGTCAAAATAAAAAAGCAGTTAATAAGGTGAAATCAGCAACGTTATACCCTAAAATATTATGCTTAGTTTGTTTAGCAACTATTGTTGTTTTAGGTCTAGTTGTATTACCTTCTTTTGAACGAATGTTTATTACTTTAAATACTGAATTGCCGCTAATCACTCGGATTCTAATTGGCTTCTCACGTTTCTTGCGGGAATACTGTGTGTGGATAGTTATTATGGTTGGTTTATTAATAGTAGTCTATTTTATATTATCAAGATGTAAGGGATTTGTACGCTTCAAAGATTACTTGAAAATAAATCTACCAATAATTAAGCAATTCTACGATGTTGTTGTACTTTCGCGTTTTATTGAAATGTTTACCACAATGATTGAAAGTAACTTATCAATTATTAATGCACTTAGTCATGCTAAAGGAGTTTTGAAAAATGTTCATTATGAAGATGCGATTAGTAAAGTGATACTGGCAATAAAAGAAGGTGAACCTTTTGCAGAAGCATTAAAAGTTGAGCAATTATTCCCGTATTCAATGGTTAATATGTTGGCTATTGGTGAAAAATCTGGTAATCTTGAGCAGTCATTGGGTTATGTTTCTAAATATTATCGGGAAAAGTTTTTTACTTCAATGAACAAGTTAGTAACTTACATTGAACCAATTATGATTATTGTGATTGCTGGTATAATAGCGTTGGTAATGGCTGGTATATTTTTACCATTGTTGAAGATGATGGATACAACGACAATTGGGGGAATGAAATGAGTTTGATAACAGGTTTAGAGAAGCCCCAAAATGTCACAAATTTTGTTAATAGCTTACTAGCTATTACGATAGATCACAATGGTAGTGATATTCACTTTGACCCTTTTTTGGATAAAGTGCTCGTTAAAATACGAGTAGATGGAATATTACAAGAAATGACGAAAATTGAACCTTCATTTTATATAAGTGTAGTTGCGAGAATAAAAATATTATGTAATATGGATATTACTAAGACCAAAATACCGCAGGATGGACGCTTCTCACATATTGTTAACGATCAAAAATATGATTGTCGCGTTTCCACGATGCCGGTACTTTTTGCTGAAAGAGTTGTTATACGTATCTTGGGAACTACAAAAGTTGAATATTCTTTGACCGAAATTGGCTTTTCCGATGATGAACTGTCAAAAATAAAAAAAGTTTTATCTAGCAACAATGGGTTAGTACTTGTTACTGGCCCCACTGGGTGTGGCAAAACAACCACGCTGTACACCTTCTTACGCTATGTTAATAATGTAAAAGTAAATGTAATGACAATCGAAGATCCAGTTGAGTATGACATTAATGGTGTTAATCAAATACCTATCAGGTACGATGCTCAAATGTCGTACATTAGCATTCTAAGGAGCATCATTAGGCAAGATCCTAATATTATTATGCTAGGAGAGGTACGTGACGTAGAAAGTGCTGAAACGGCTGTTAGAATGGCTATTACTGGTCATTTAGTGATGAGTTCACTTCATACAACCGATGCTGCTATGGTAGTAGAAAGATTATGTGATATGGGAATTGGTCGCAACATGATTGCTGATGTTTTAAAGTGCGTCATTGCCCAGCGCTTAGTGAGAAAGTTATGCCCATATTGTAAAGCATTACACATAACAAGTGAAGAAGAGATGAAATTTCTAAAAATTCAATCACCAATAACAATTTATGAAAGTTGTGGGTGCGAACATTGCTTATATACAGGTTATAACGGACGAGTGGCTGTTCAAGAAATAATCATTTTCGATAATGAAATTAAAGATGCAATTATTATGAAAAAATCAACTACTGAATTACGTCAAATTGCTTTAAGAAGAGGCATGCGGTTATTCAGTGATAAATGCAGAGAATTAGCAATTAATGGTATATCTTCACTAGAAGAGATAGCAAGAATAAGTCTGGACTAATAATATTAATGAGTTGCAAAATATTTTTAGGAGGAATTATGAAAAAATTATTTAAAAAAGCAAATAAAGGATTTACATTATTAGAAATGGTAATCGTTGTTACTATTATGGGCGTTTTAGTTTCAGTTGGTGCCGTATCATATGGTAGTTATATTGATACTACTAAAACAAGTGCTAATCAACAAGAAGTGTTACAGATTGTACAATCAATTGACATGGCGATTTCGATGGGATACAAACATCCAGCAGAAGGATCAACAACACAACCAAAACTAATTGATGGTTATGATGATATTACAGTGGCAGTTGCAACAGCAGTTTATCAAAAGTATGCCGGTGTAAAAATACCTACTACAGCAAAATTGACTATCACTGCTGGATTACTTAGTTATGAGTATCGTGATCGTACGACAAAATACAACTTAACAGATAAGATGTTTGTAGACTAGTGAAACGTAAAGTAAATCAAAGAGCTGGTTTTAGTATGATTGAAATGGTGACAGTTGTTGTTGTAATGGGTGTTTTGGTTTCTGTTGCTATACCAAGTTATAAAGGATATCTAGAACATTCCAAACAATACGAATCAGATAGTATAGCGTTGGAGTTTCAACAAGCTGCGTATGTAATAATGACAAGCACGAGAGGTATAAATAGTTATGTCTATCCACTTCAATCATCAACTAAAGATACTATTGATGACGCAACCGATACAATTGCAGATGATAAATATAGATCATTCATGAATTGGATTTTAGCAGAAACTACGATACCATATAAGAAGGTTAAATCAAATACAATCATTCACACTCCTGCTGCCATTACATATAATGGTGGCAAAGGTATTGCAAAGTTCTATGTGGGATTTGAAGGTGGAATGGCGCTTGAAATGGTATTTGTGGTTATTGATAACCGTACTTTATCATATGATACTGCTACCTTAGAATCTTTTACTTATTATCACACGAATGGTTATCAATCAACTTTTATGATGTAGCATTTACTAATTGATAGACTAAATTGGTTGAAAATGTTATAATATACTAAATAGAGGTTTTTATGAAAAAGAGAACAACGACTAAACCCAATCTTTTTGTATATTATTTCTTTCGACTTATTTTGCTTCCAATAATTAGGATTCGCAATCGCTTGCGATTTGACAATCACGAAACTAAACATTTAAAAGGCCCTTGTTTGATTTTGTGTAACCATCCATCACCACCTGATTTTCTGTATGCGATTAGAGCCTTAGGCTTTAAGCGACGAGTCAATGTTGTAGTCGCCCGTAACTACACCTATATGCGATTTTTGCGAAGATTACTGAAGACATTGGCAGTTATTCCCAAAAATTTATTTAATCCTGATCCTGAAACGGTTAAGATGATTATGCGAGTTATAGCAGCTGGTGGGGCGGTATTAATGATGCCCGAAGGCAAACTCTCTTCTGCTGGTGTAATAGCTAAGCGTCCTGAAGGATTGGAGAAGTTGATTAAGAAATTGGCAGTTCCAGTTATAATGGTTAATCTAAAAGGTGCGTATTATACTAGTCCAAAGTGGAGTGAAGCTAGACGCCATGGTCAAATATGGATGAAGAGCAAAATTATTTTAACTACTGATGATATAAATGAGATGACGCTTTCTGAAATTAATAAAACGGTTAATGATAATTTATACTACGATGAGTCAGAATGGCTCGCAAATAATACCCATATTAAGTATAAAGGTCGCAATCTAGTAGCTGGTTTAACATCAATATTATATAAGTGTCCTAAATGTCATCACCAGTTCTCATTAATAGAACATAAAAACCTCATTAGGTGTGAAGAATGTGGTTCCGAATATCATCTAGACAATCGTTATCTCTTTCATAATAAAGATAATAGTGATGCCAATTATCAAACAATTTCGACTTGGTTTAATTTTCAATTAGAAGAAGCTAAGAAAGATCTGATGGCTGGTAATATTTTAGAGACTAAAGTAAAACTTGCGGTTTCATCGACCCGAGAGTATCATAAAGATTGGCAAAAGATTAGAGGGGAAGGTATCTGCCGTCTAGATTTAATGGGACTGCATTTTAAAGGAAATATCGATGGTGAAGAAAAAGACTTGCATTTTTCCATTGCTATCATGCCTACTTTACTATATGGTTGTAAGGAGGATTTTGAAATTTACCATGATAATAAGTTCTATTACTTTATACCTCTTGAGAATTTAAAGCAAACGTCAATGTGGTCGGTTTACACGGAAGCTGCTTATGATATTTACATGAATAGTGAGAAGCAAAAGATTAATTGAGTATAACATGAATAAAAGGTAGACAATTTTTGTGTCTACCTTTGCTTATTCAAAATAGTTATTCCTAATAAATTTTCTTATCAAGAACGGCTGAAATCTTTCTGGCTTTTTCTAATAAGCCACTAAATTTAGTAGTTCTAAGTGCTTGTGCACTATCGCTAATAGAAGCATCAGGATTAAAATGGATCTCTATAAGAGCACCATTTAAACCAGCGGTAAGTCCTGCCCAAGTTAATTCAGGGACGGTTTCGTATATTTTTGAAGCATGTGACGGGTCAATAATAACTGGTAATTTTGTCAATTTCTTCACTAATATAGCTCCACCTAAATCTAAGATATTATGGCTATTTCCATCAATGCTTTTAAGCCCACGCTCACAAAGAATAACATTAGGATTACCAGAAGCTAGTATGTATTCAGCTGCTGATAACCATTCATCTATTGTATTGCCAAATCCTCTTTTTAGAAGAACTGGTGTTGTGGTTTTGCCTAATGCTTTCAACAATTCAAAGTTTTGAGCATTTCTTGTGCCAACTTGAATTATATCTACTGTTTCTTCAAATTTTTTGACATCATCGGCGTTAACAATTTCTGAAACTACTTTAATACCAGTCAGTTCACGTATTTCTTTTAGCATATTCAATCCCAGATAGCCTAATCCTTGAAAGTCATAAGGAGAAGTGCGGGGTTTAAAGGCACCTGCGCGCATATAATGAATATTATTATCTTTTAGTAATTTGGCATAAGCTAAGAGACTTTCTCTATCTTCAATAGCACAAGGTCCAGCAATGATTACATAATTATCATCATTGAAACCCATTTCTTCAAGAACTGGGGATTTTGTATTGTATATTTTTTTTAAATTAGTCATTTTGGTTACCTCGTAAAATATAGTCAATTGCTTTTAAGTAGCTTTGGAAATGTTCACCTTTAAATGTACAAATACAGGCGGGTGCGGTTACTGATTTAGAACGAAAATCTTCTCTTTTAGAAATATCACTTAAGTGAACTTCCACGCAAGGAAGAGGAATACTTTTAATTGCATCAAAAATGGCGTATGAATAATGTGTATACGCACCGGGATTAATGATTACAGCGTCATAATTTTCGAAGTAAGCGCGTTGTAATAGATCGATAATCATGCCTTCATGATTGGTTTGATGCATAGTAAAAGTAAAATGTTCTTTAAGGCTTTTCTCACTAATTGTTGCTTCTAATGTTTGGTAATTAGCACTTCCGTATATGTTTGGTTCCCTTATTCCTAATAAATTTAAACTAGGACCATTTATTATCATAATATTCATGTAGTTTTACCTCAATTATCTGACAGACATCAGAAACTGTCATTGATTCATCGTTGATATTAATAATAATATCAGCTGCTTCTTGATATTTTTTGGATCTTTTTTGATGTAATGCTAATAAATCATCGTTATTCTTGCATAGTGGGCGACTAGTATTAATGCGTGTTTCTAAGATATTAATATCAGTATTTATGTAAATAATAAGTCCATTTTGCTTAAGTCTCTTTATGTTTAAGGAATTCTCTATTATTCCACCGCCAGTAGCAATAATGCTATTTTGCATTAATGATAAAGAACCAATTAATTTTTCTTCATATTTCCGAAATTCAGCTAGATTACTTAAATCAGAATTTAAGTAAATCTTTTTATCAAATAATAATTGATCAGAGTCAAAGCAATTACGTTGTAATATTTTTGCTAAAGTGGTTGAAATGGTTGTTTTTCCTGAATAAGGCATACCAATCAGCACAATATTGTTCATATTTTCTTCAATCATGTGACAGGCATGCTTTGACAAAGCAATTGGAAAATGTTTATTTTGCCACAACTCTTCACTAAGACGAGCACATTCGGCTAGCATAAGTAATCCATTTACAGCAATGATGTTATGTTTTTCTGCTTCTAACAGTAGTGCACTTCTAAAGGGGTTGTAGTTAATATCAATTACGGCTTCTAAGTTTGATAAGTTACCTAATTCAATTAATGGTGTTTCCTCGCAATGAGGAAAAACGCCATAAGAAGTAGTATTAATAATAATATTATAATCAGCATATTTGTCAATAGCCAAAAAATAATCTTCATTTTCTGCTCTAATTGTGCGAACAAGTTTTGTTATTGTTTTTGCTTGCAGATCACTAGCGAGTTTGTAAACGGTCTTTGAAGTAGCACCGTTACCAAGAATTAAAACTTTTTTATTATTGAGATCAATTTGATAATTTATTAGCGTGTTTTTGAGAGCTTGATAGTCATAGTTGTCCACAAAAATATTTTCATCTTTTTTGGTGAGGGTATTTGATGCACCAATTTCTGCACAAAGGTTACTTTTTACGCCTTTTAACATAACTGCTTTTTTATAGGGGTTAGTTACATTAATGCCTGAAAAGTTATTGTTGTTATACCATTGTTCAAAATTGTCGGTCGTTGCTAGGAAATAATGATAATTTCCAAAGAAATTATGTAAGAATGGTGAATAAGAATAGTCAAGCTGTTTACCAACTAGATAATAATATCCCTGTTGTAGACTTTTACTCTCATTAATTATGGTTAAATAAGTATTCTTGATAGCAATGTTGTTCATATAATTATTGCTTTTAGCAATAACCATGTTTTCACGATTAGAGTCAGTTATTCCCAACTGATTTTCTTTTTTATAGTCACCTATTTCTTTGACAAGCATAAAACGTTTTTCAAGACTGTCCATTATTGCCTTATCAACTTCATCAATTAGGTGTCGTAAATCTGTTAGTTTATCGGCCATTATTTTTCTCGCTTTCTAAAAGTAAATCAAGAATGGCAAATGATGTTAATGATTGAACCACTGGTACTGCGCGAGGCACAAAGCAAGGATCATGATGACCTATTGATGATATCGTAACATTTTCACCACTAATAATATTTATTGATTTTTGAGGTTTGGCAATACTTGATGTAGGTCGAAAAGCAACCTTAAAGTCAATGGTGTTTCCATTGGCTACGCCACCATTAATTCCCCCGGCATTATTGCTAAGAAATGTAAGCCTATCTTGTCGATACTCTAGTTGATCATTCACCTGCGAACCTGTTTGCATGCTTGTTGCAAAACCTTGACCAAACTCGATGCCTTTTGCACCAGGAATAGCAAACATTAAATGGCTTAATATACTTTCAACACTATCAAAAAATGGTTCGCCAACTCCGGCTTTTAGCCCGACAACAAATGTTTGAATAATTCCACCCAAGGAATCTTCATTGTTTTTTGCTTTAATAATACTTTTTTTCATTATTTGGCGAGCACGACTATCGATAATTGGGAAGTTGTCATTACGTAACTTTAGTAATATTTCCATATTAGGGTTATTACTATCGATAATAGTATCGGTAGTATTACCAATTGTATGAATTTTACTTATCGTGATAATACCACGTTTATTTAGTAGGTCCTCACAAAGAACGCCTAATATAACAAATGGGGCAGTCAATCGACCACTTGCGTGTCCGCCGCCTCGATAATCATTAGCATAATTATACTTTTGATAGTAAGTCAAATCGGCGTGACCTGGGCGTACTAAACCCTTTTCAAAATATTGTTTATCATCATGAGCAACATTCGGAATAACTATACAAATGGGAGATCCTGTGGTAATATTATTCCAAACTCCGCTTACGAAGTCGTAGTTATCAGGTTCACGTCTTGTGGTTGAAATTTCAGATATGCCCTGTCTATTAATAAGGGCAGCTCTAATTTTGTCATTATCAATGGTAACCCCACTAGGAAAACCGTCAATAACTAGTCCAATCGATTCACCATGGGATTCTCCAAATAAGGAGATTCTAATGTTCTTACCAAACTGATTCATTTTATCATCCTTTCCAGGTCTTGGCATGTCATGTTAATCAACTCTGTTTTACCAACCTGGTAGACATGAGGAAGTGTAATGCCAAAAGTAGTTACTTTTTTGTCATTTTTTAGATATTTCATAATATCAATTTTATTAAAAGAATACTCATATTTTATGTTGTATAAATCGAACATCGCCTTTAGGTCTTGATATAATTTCGAATCGGTTGTTTCGACAAGCATGCCAATTGCTACTGCTTCACCATGACTTAAAGTAAAGTTGCTAGTGCTTTCTAGTAGATGTCCTATAGTATGACCATAATTTAAAACATGGCGCAAAGATAGGTCATCCTCATCTTTCTTAGTAATCATAGTTTTCAGTTTTATACATTCAAAGATAATATTATTGATATTATCTTTTTTCTTCAAAGAATCCCATAATTTTTTGCTAAGGGTGAAACCATATTTAATGACTTCTGCCATACCATTTTGATATTCACTAGTAGGTAAAGTACGTAGAAGAAGCGGATCAACGACAATTAGTTCAGGATGGTAAATACAGCCTAGTTGATTTTTATATTGATTAATATTTAATCCACATTTACCACCTATTGCGGCGTCAACCTGTCCTACTAAAGTAGTAGGGATGCTAATGTAGGAAATTCCTCTTTTGTAAGTTGCTGCGACAAAACCAGCAATATCAGTTGTGATTCCCCCTCCTAAAGCTAACACAATACCATCTTTAGGAAAGCCAATAGCAAGCATATCATTAATAATAGCTTCATAAGTATTGGTACTTTTAGTGGCTTCGTTTGCTTCAATAGTAACAATTTTCTCAATATAGCCAATATTTCTTAATATATCGGGATATAGTTCTTTGACCTTGCGATCAGCTATTACATAATAAGTACGATTTTTTGGTAAATAAGGTGATAAATTAAGTGTTATGGCATCCTCAATAAGAATAGTAGTATATTGCTTTTTATATTTTACACTAAGTTTATTCATGATTGACCTCTTCAATAAAGTGTCCACCTAACTTACGAAAATCATTAAAGAAATCAGGGTATGATTTAGTAATTGCTTCTGCGTTAATTATGGTGACTGGTTGATCAAAATGGCTGCTTATTGCACAAATCATAAAAACAATTCGGTGATCAGCAAAAGAATCCACTTTAATACCTCCATTAAGTGTACCTGTACCATTAATCTCTAACAAGTTATCTTTTAAAGTGATGTCGGCACCAAGTAATTTCAAAACGTGAATAGTGGCATCCAAGCGGTTTGATTCCTTTCGAATAAGGCGGTTGAGCCCGCTGAAGATGGTTTTTCCATTAATGACAGCAGCTAGTCCAATCAGTAGTGGACCTAAATCAGGGACATATTGTAAACTTAAATTGTAGGGAGTCAGGGTGCTTTTATAAATTGTTACAATATTTTCGCCAATGTCGATTTTAGCATGCATTTTTTGAAGTATATCAATAATTGACGCGTCCCCTTGAATAGATTCGCGATACAAGTTTTTTACGATAACTTTTTCACCTAGAGCACCCATTACAAGCATATTTGCGGCACTTGAGTAATCTCCCTCAATATCAACAATTGCTCCCTGATAGCAATTATCCTTTTTTATTAAGATTGTTTGCTTGGAAGTATCATAATCGTTAGGAACTAAGTGATAGTTAATACCAAAGTTCTTCATAACGGTCAACGTTGTTTCTATATAGGGATCAATTATACCACTATTAATTGTAAGTAAGGTGTCTGTAGTGCATAATGGTGACATTAAAAGCATGCCAGAAATTAATTGAGTGCTATTTGTATCATTCATACTTATTACATTAGGTAGCTCAGAAGGTAAGATATGAATGGTATTTATAGTTTTCATAAACTTTAAGTTTATTTCACTTAGGTCATTATCGCAAATCCGTTCTATTAATCTTTTACTACCTTCAAAGGTAGCACTTTTTTGTAAATGAGTAATAATAGGAATAAGAAACCTTAAGGTAGCACCACTATCTTCACATGTAATAGGTTCATTTATTTTGCTAAACTTTTTGGGTGGATTAATAAAAAGACATTCATTTTTGTAAATTATCTTTACACCTAAGAGTTCCATTGCTTTGATAGTGTTAATAGTATCATCACACATTAATGGGTGATGAATTTCAGAATTAGAATTTGCCAAAGAAGCGCATATAATTGCTCGATGAGTAATACTCTTAGTTGATGGAGCGTTAAATGTACCTGCTATAGGTGTTGGATAAATAGTTATATTCACAATTCTACCTCCATAATTTATTTACCCTTATTATACTATAAAAATTTAAAAAAAGGAGCGAAAATGAGTGAAAAATATAATAAATGGGTTTTTTATCGGTATCTCTAATGTAATACCTGGTGTGTGTAGTGGTTTAATTGCTATGGTTTTGAATTGTTATGATACCTTACTTGACATAACGGCTAATCCTTTTTCCCTTAAAACGCTTTGGAAATATCGTTTTTTTGTAATTGGAATTATTGGTGGATTACTAATAGCGATTACTGGTATTACTTATCTATACGAAAAATATCCATCACTTATACAAGCATTCTTTATGGGATTAATAATGGTTGGTATTATTAATCTGCGTAAGGTTACTATTACCAAAGGAAATAATGCCAAACTATTAATTGGTATTGGTATGTTAATAGTATTTGTTGTGAGTTTTATTAATATAAATAACGAAAAACAATCACTAAATCTTTTGCTTATTGCTCTTGCTGGATTAATATCAGCTGTTGCTTTTGTAATGCCTGGTATTAGTGGTTCGCTAATTTTACTATTACTTGGTGTTTATTTCCCAATTATGGCAGAAATTAGTATCTTCATAAAACATATTATTGTTTTTACTTTTCCACCGGCTTGTACAATTATCGTAATAAGTGTTTTCCTAATATGTTTTCTGATTGGTATGATATTGTGCTCACGATTTATTAAATACGTTTTAGCAAAAAATGCTAATTGGTTTTATCAACTATGTCTTGGTATGACGATAGCCTCGCTTATTACTTTGTTAATCGATTATCAACCAGCTGGCAGCTTAATATTACTAGACTTATTAGTGATGATTTTTACCTTTATTGTTATTCTGTGTTTAACAAATAAATATAAATAATAAAGTATTTGAGAAAAATTGCATTTTGTGGTAAAATAAGTGGAAATGAGGTTACTATGAAAAGTAATAATAAAATGATATTAGTATGTGGTGATTTAGCAAGCGGTAAATCAACGATTGCTAACCAAATTGCCATTAAATATAAACTGCCATGTTATAATAAAGATACTGTTAAGGAAATACTAGGAGATAATTTTGGTTTTAGTAATCGTGAGGAAAACCTTAAATTGAGTTATTGCAGTTTCTCACTATTTGCGTATTTTGCTAGTAAAAATATGCAAACTGGAATTTCTTTTATTATTGAGAGTAATTTTCGCCAAAAAGAACTCGATAAGCTTGCAAAGTTAGCTAAAGAATATCATTATGAGATACTTTCAATTGTTTTTTATGCGGATATCCATATTTTGCATGAACGTTTTTTGAAACGAATTAATGAAGAAAATCGTCATCTTGTTCATCGAGCAGTAGATTTTAGCAAATACGAAGATTTTGAAATGTGTATCTTAGAGTCTCGTAAAAGAATCTATCCTGGAGTTACTTTGTTTAAGGATGCAGCGCAATTTGTTAATATTGATAATATTGCTTCAAATGTTGAAAAATTTCTAGAGGTATGATATGGATATTATAGTTAATGTATATAAAGAAAAGGGTATGACAAGTCATGATGTTGTAAATAAAATGCGCAAAATTATGCAAACTAAACGCGTCGGTCATGTAGGTACGTTAGATCCTTTAGCTGAAGGTGTTCTGGTTGTTTGTGTTAATTCAGCAACAAAAATTGCCCAATTCTTGGAAAGTGATATAAAAGAATACAAGGCCAAAGTAGTATTAGGTATCAGTACCGATACTTTTGATATTACTGGTAATATTACAGATCAAAAATGTGTTGAAAACATTGATGAAGAACTAATTGACAGCGTTCTAAATTCCTTTCTTGGGAAACAAACACAAATACCACCAATCTATTCTGCTATTAAGGTAGATGGTAAAAAACTTTATGAATATGCGCGACGTGGTCTTGAAGTAGATATCGCTGAGCGCTTAATTGAGATATTTTCATTAGAACGCATATCCCATATTGAATATAAAGATGAGAAGGCCTATTTTTGGATAAAAGCAATGGTATCCAAGGGAACTTACATAAGATCTCTTTGTCAAGATATTGGCAGTAAATTGGATATTCCATCTACGATGGTGGAATTATTAAGAGTTCGAAGCGGCAGTTTTGATATTAATACTGCTTACAAACTATCTGATATAGAGAAAGGAAATTATCATAGTGTAACTCTGTTAGATGCTCTTTCAAGTTATCCTCAAATAGATTTAGAAAATGATGAGAAAACCTATCATCAAGTTGTTCATGGTATGAAAGTATCCCCTCATATTACCCAGACAATTTTACCAATAATCGTTTTTAAAAAAGGTAATCAGTTATTAGCAGTTTATGAATATGCTGATGGTGAAATTAAGTGCTATAAGGCGGTGCGAACATGGAATTAATAAAAATAGAAGATATAAGCATTCAGCAGCTTTTTTCACCTATACCAGTTATTGCAACGTTAGGACAGTTTGATGGTTTACACAAAGCTCATCTTGATCTTATGGAGTATACAATAAAACTTGCTAACGAAAAAAAATACAAAAGTGCTGTAATAACCTTTAATCCTCATCCTGATTTTGTTCTAAAAAAGCGAGTTGCGAATGATTACATTACCCCCTTAGATATTAAAGCGAAAATAGTAGAATCATTAGGTATTGACTATTTTATTGTTGTAAAATTTGATGCTAAACTTGCTACAACCGATCATCAAACTTTTGTAGAAATGCTATTGATTAATAATAACATTAAAGAAGTGGTAGTTGGATTTGATTATAGTTATGGATATAAAGGTCTTGGAAATGCCAGTACCATTGAAGATGATTCACATGGATTGATAAAAGTTAATGTTATTGATGAGATTCAGTATAATGAAAAGAAAGTTTGTTCAACATATATTAGAGAACTTTTAACAGAAGGAAAAGTGGAAGAAGTAACACAACTATTAAAAAGACCATGGGTTATTGTTGGTAGCGTAGTAAGAGGACGTCAAATAGGAACGCAATTGAATGTGCCTACTGCTAATATTGCTATTTCCGAAAACTATGCAAAAATAAAAAGTGGCGTATATGGTGTAATAGTCGAACACAAAGGCCAAAAATATAAAGGTATATGCAATGTAGGTCATAACCCTAGTTTTAATTTCCGGACTGATATTAGTGTAGAAGTTAATATTTTAGATTTTAATGAGCAAATATATGGTGATCAATTGACAATATTCTTTATTTGTCATATTAGAGACGAAATTATTTTTGCTTCGGTAGAAGAATTTAAAGAACAATTAGCTATTGATCGCCTAGTGGCGGAGAAAAGCATATCATTATAAGCGAGTATAATAAAGTTAAAATGTGGCATAATATATGACAAATATATTAGTTGCAATATTTTTCTTTTAATTACTTGCTTTTTTTTAGCCTTTGATGTATAATATAAAAGACCTATAACGATGTTTAACGAATTTTTTCCCATCATTTGATGTACGTTATGCTTTGTTTTAGGAATAAAAAATAGGAGGAAAAACTATGTCTTGTATTAACAAGGAACAAAAAGCCAAAATCATTGCTGAATATGCATTAGCAGAAGGTGACACTGGTTCTCCAGAAGTTCAAATTGCTATTTTATCAGCAGAGATCAATCAAATCAATGAGCACTTAAAAGCTAATCCACATGATTTCCACACTCGTCGTGGTCTTCTTAAAAAGGTTGGTCATCGCCGTAATCTATTAAGCTATCTTAAGACTAAAGATGTTCAAAGATACCGCGAATTAATTGCCAAGTTAGGTTTGAGAAAATAGGCATCTGGGCACTCTTGTGCCCTCTTTATTTGCAAATTAGTATCATTAGATGATCTCAAAATAGATAATTAAGAAAAGAGGTAAAAATATATGGATAAAACCAATGAAAAACAAGTTTTTGAGTATATCCAAAAATGTAAAGACAAAGATCGAAAAATTGTTGTAGAAATAGGGGAACTTGCAAAACAAGCTAGTGGTGCTTGTCTAGTAAGATATAATGATACAGCAGTTCTTTCAGCTTCCGTTGGTAGTAAAACTACATTAAACACTGACTTTTTTCCACTTACTGTTCTATATCAAGAACGCTTATATGCTGGTGGAAAGATTCCTGGTGGATTTCTAAAAAGAGAGGGGCGCCCAAGTGAGCATGAAACTTTAGTTTCACGTTTGATCGACCGTCCAATTCGTCCTTTATTTGCGGAAGGTTTCCGTAATGAAGTACAAGTTATAAATATGGTAATGTGTGCTAATCCTGACTATTCTGCTCCTTTAGCTGCCATGTTGGGTTCTAGTATTTCACTTTCTATTTCTGATATTCCTTTTGAAGGACCAATTGCTGGTGTAGTAGTTGGCCGTATTGATGGAGAATATGTATTAAATCCCACTACTGAACAATTAGAACAATCTGATATTAATCTTACTGTTGCAGGTACTAAAGAAGCTATCAATATGGTAGAAGCTGGTGCTAAACAAGTAAGTGAAGATGATATGTTAGGGGCATTAATGTTTGGCCATGATGAAATCAAACGCTTAGTTGCTTTCCAAGAAGAAATTATTAAAGCAGTTGGGAAACCTAAAATGGAAGTTGAATTGTTTGCTATTCCTGAAGAAATTAAGACAGCAGTAAATAGTTATTGTAAAACACAATTAGTAGCTGCGATTTCAATTCATGAGAAAATTGCTCGTCAAGATGCATGTGACGCAATCATTGCTGATGCGGTAGCACATTTTGAAGAAGAATGGGCAAATGAAGAAAATTTAGAAGAACGCATTAAATATGTTAATATGTTACTCGAAGAGATAACTGCTGAAGAAGTACGTCGTTTAATAACAAATGATAAGATTCGTCCTGATGGTCGTGCTGTAGATGAAATTAGACCATTATCTTCCCGTGTTGATATTTTTGAAAGAACACATGGTTCTTCATTATTCACAAGAGGACAAACACAAGCTTTATCGGTTGTAACACTTGGTTCAATTAGCGAATTCCAAATTATTGATGGTTTGGGAGTTGAAGATAGCAAGCGTTTTATGCTTCATTATAACTTCCCTCAATTTTCTGTTGGTTCAACTGGTCGTTATGGTTCACCAGGACGTCGTGAAATTGGCCATGGGGCTTTGGGTGAAAGAGCTCTATTGCAAGTTATTCCATCAGAAGATGAATTTCCATACACAATTAGAGTAGTTAGTGAAATCCTTGAATCAAATGGTTCATCATCACAAGCTTCAATTTGTGCAGGTACTTTAGCTCTTATGGCTGCTGGTGTACCTATTAAAGCACCTGTTGCAGGTATCGCGATGGGCTTGATTAGTGATGGTGATAAGTATACTATTTTAACTGACATCCAAGGTCTAGAAGATCACTATGGTGATATGGACTTTAAAGTTGCTGGTACAAAAGATGGTATTACAGCATTACAAATGGATATTAAGATTCATGGTATTACTAAACAAATATTAAAGGAGGCATTAGCACAAGCAAAGATTGGCAGAATGCAGATTCTTAATCATATGTTGAGTACTATTGATGCTCCACGTACAACAATGAGTCCTTATGCTCCTAAAGTTAAGATGCTTAGAATTAATCCTGATAAAATTAGAGATGTTATTGGCTCTGGTGGAAAGATTATTCAGGATATTATTAAAGAATGTAATGAAGTTAAAATTGACATCGAACAAGATGGCCGTATCTTCATCATGCATTCTGACATGGAATGGATCGATAAGGCTATCAGCGTTATTGAAAAATTAACAAAAGAAGCAAAAGTAGGTGAAATATACCAAGCAAAAGTTGTAAAGAACATGAAGTTTGGCGCGTTCGTAGAACTATGGCCAGGTTATGAAGGCTTAGTACACATCTCTAATCTTGATACTACGAGAGTAGAAAAAGTTGAGGATGTTGTCCATGAAGGTGATGAAATCGTTGTAAAAGTAATCGGCTTCGATGATAAAGGCAAAGTTATTCTATCACGCAAAGATGCGTTAAAAGGTAATAATTAGCATTATACCATTATAATAGGTAATCGAGCAAAGTGATTTGTTAGGAAAGTCCATACTAGCACAGACTGCGATGTCTGTAGTGTTTGTGCTTAACGAAAAAATAAGTTAAGGCAACGAAAGTTGACGGCGAATAATGTCCTAAGTCTTTGATATGGACTAGTTCGTAAAGTGCCACAGAAACGAGTTTTAAGGAAACTTAAAAATGGAACGGGTAAACCCCTCAAGCTAGCAACCCAAATTTGGTAGGGGCACGATGTAATATAAGGAAATGAACTTTTTACATTGCATGTTATTAACATGAGATAAATGATTACCACCTGAAAAGGTACAGAATATGGCTTACTTTATAATGGTTAAAAAACGGTATTTTCTGATACCGTTTTATTTGCTTATTACTGTAAAAAAAGGTATAATAAACAATATGGAGGTGTAGCATGATTATTAAAAAAGCAGAATATTTGATTAGTGCTGTTGGTCCTACTGGATATCCACAGTTAGGCCGACCAGAATTTGTTTTCATGGGTAGATCAAATGTCGGAAAAAGTAGTTTCATTAATGCCATTACTAATCGTAAAAATCTTGCCTATACTTCAGGTAAACCAGGTAAGACACAAACCCTAAATTTTTATAATATTAACGATGAGTTTACTTTTGTAGACGTACCTGGTTATGGTTACGCAAGTTGTACAAAAGAAGATCGTATTGCATTTGGCAATATGATAGAAGGCTATTTGAAATATCGCAAAGAACTTCAAAAAGTTTTTCTAATTGTTGACATTCGCCATGAACCATCAAAGGACGATGTTTTGATGTATGACTATTTAAAACATTTTAATACATCTGTTGTCGTTATTGCGACAAAAGCAGATAAAATCGGCAAAACATTAATAGAAAGACATTTAAAAGTGATAAAACAAACATTAAAATTTAATGAAAGTGATAGATTAATTGCAGTATCTTCAGAAACAAAGTATGGTTTAGATAAAGTTGATGAAGTGTTTGCTTTATATCAATAGGTATGATGATGGAAAATGTAAAAAGATATGATGTTATTTTAGTTGGTGCTGGACCAATGGGAATTTATAGCGCTTATGAATTAATGATAAAGAAACCGGATTTAAAAGTATTATTAGTTGATTGTGGCAACGATATATACAATCGTAAATGTCCTATTTTAGAAAAAAAGATATCAAGATGTCCACGCAGCAAAAAGGGATATTCATCTTGTGTACCTAGTTGTGCACTAACTAGTGGATTTGGTGGCTGTGGTGCATATTCCGATGGTAAGTTTAACATTACCAGTGAATTTGGTGGTTGGATGAATGAATACCTAAGTGAGGAAGAAGTACTTGATTTAATCAAATATGTTGATAGTATTAACTTAAAACATGGTGCTCCTAACACTTTAACTAATCCTAACACTAAAGAAGTATTAGACATTGAGCGTCGTGGTATTGCTGTTGGCTTAAAACTATTAAAAGGACAAGTTCGGCATTTAGGAACTGATGTAAACTTTGAAGTTTTAAAGAACATTTATGAAGAAATGAAACCACATATTGATTATTTGTTTAAAACAACGGTTAGCGATATTATTGTAGATGATAATAAAGCTTGTGGTATTGTACTTGAAAATGGTGAGGAAATAAGAAGTGATTATGTAGTATTAGGCGTTGGTCGACCTGGTTCCAACTGGTTAGTTAAGACATTGTCTAAACATGGTGTCCAATTCATGAATAACAAAGTTGATATTGGTGTTAGAGTTGAGACTAACGATATCATTATGGATGAGATTAATCACTATTTATATGAAGGGAAGTTCATCTTCACCACGAGTGTTGGTACTACCGTAAGAACTTTTTGTTCCAACCCTAGTGGTCACGTTGTTGTAGAAAATCATAATGGAATAGCAGTATGTAATGGCCATTCATATAGTGATATTAGATTAGGCAGTGAAAATACTAACTTTGCCTTGTTAGTGTCTTTAGATTTTGATCAACCTTTCAATGATCCAAATGGATTTGCTGAAGACATTGCTAAACTTGCAAATAAACTTAGTAATGGTGGTGTGCTTGTTCAAAAATATGGTGATATTAAGAAAGGCCGTCGTTCGACACCAAAACGCATTGCTGAGGGTTTTGTAAAACCAACTTTAAAGGAAGCTTGTGCTGGTGATCTAGGGCTAGTTCTTCCATATAATGTTATGAAGTCTTTAGTTGAAATGGTGGAGGCTCTTAATTATGTTACACCAGGTATTGCTAGTGATCATACTTTATTCTATGGGGTAGAAGCTAAGTTTTATAGTGATCGCCCGATTATTAGTAATGAATTTGAAACATCAATAAATAACCTGTATGTAGGGGGAGATGGTGCTGGAGTAACAAGGGGCCTTGCTCAAGCGGGTGCTAATGGTGTGAAAATAGCACGGAGCATAATAGCTCAGATCAAATAAAGTCAGATTAGTTCTGACTTTTTTCATATAATACTAATATTTTTCATATAATGATTTGAAAGGTATAGGTGATAATGTGAGATTTACTGTAAATTGCAATGCATTTGTCGATTTAAAGAACATGATGAGAGTGAATAATGTTGGTATAGATTTAGTTGATTATGATTTAATCAATAATACAGTCGAAGGAACTGTGGAGATTACAGGAATGTATGATGGCTATGATTTAGAAAAAGAGAGCAATAGTACATTTAATAATTTAGTGCCATTTACGGTGGTATTCAATGATGATGTTGCTTCATTAATAGAAGTAGCAATAGAGGATTTTGAATACTTTTAGGTTGCCGATCGCGGCATCGAAACAAATTTTGTTCTGGCTATTGATTATGAAGAGGAGCAAAAAACGCATAGTAGGGTTCAACAGGAAATTCAAAAAGAAGATATAGATGAAATCACAAGCTTATATGAAATGCCATTTAAAGAAGTTGAATTAGATGAATATAAATCAACAGATGTCATGCGAGAGATTACGAAAATAGATGGAGACGAAGAAGATTCAACATCAAATGAGCTGAATAGGGCAGAATTAGATAATCCAGAAGTATTATATGAACCAAGTCTTGATGAAAAAACACGTGAGGAGTATAAAGAAGAGGTGTCAAATATAATAGACGAGTTACTTTCTAGTAAATTAAAGGTTAAGTATGTAAAAGATGAAAATGAGGTTCTTCCAATTGCAAAACTAGAAGAAAAAAGACGCACACTAAAGGTATGTTATTATGATGAAGAAAAAGAAATTAATAAAATCTGTGATAAGTATGATGCTTCAGTAGATGAAGTTATGCGAAATAATCAAAAGTATGCTTTCACTACTCACCGACGGATATTCTTGGAAAAATAACATGGATACTTTATTAAATGAAATAAATAATAATTATAACTTAGAAATTAAGGATTGGCAGCGATTAACCCGCAAATCCTTTTTAGTACATTGTGAATCTTCTTCATGCTACTTTATCAAAAGAACTTTACCTAATGCGATGGAAAAATATCAGTTTTTAGCTAATCAAGGAGTAAGTAATGTATTATATCCGATTATTAATAAGCAACGCGAGTTTGTAACTAATTCCGAAAACGATTTTTTCTATGTTAGTGATTATGTAGAAAATTTTAGAAGTGTAGACGAAATTCAAGTTAAGAATATGTACGAGTCGTTAAATATCTTGCATCATAATACGGAATACAAAAGACAGCTTTCGCCTGCAACAGCTCGTCCTAAATTTGAGGAATTAACAAAGCAATTAGATTATAAATTTCGGATAATCGAAGAATACATTAGAAGTTTAGAAATGAAACCATTAGGCCCTTTTAGTATGCCTATTCTTGGTAATTATCATTATGTTTTAGATGCTAAAAATTTTTTAATTGGAATTCAGAAAAAAATAATCCTTAATATTAAGGATCGGGAAACTATCAATTTCACTTATTTACATAACAATCCAAAACTAGATCATTTGATAACAAGTCGTGGTAGTAAGTATTTAGTTAGTATCGAGAATGGTAAACTTGGTATAAGTAGTCTCGATTTAGCAAAATTATATGTCGAAAATGAGCACTTAAATATAGATTTTCAAGCACTTTACTTTGGTGGATATAATGGTGGCGATGACTTCTATTATGATTATTTCTGTTTTTTAGTACTTTTTATTTACATAAAACGCATTAAAGTGGGCCCTAATGATTCAATAAGCGCCCAGAGTTTTGTTGATGCAGCAAATAGTATTACTCGTTTTAAAGAAGCTTTTCTAGATAAAAAGCAAGCAGTTAAGGAAGAAGATAACGCCAATAACTAGTAAAATAACAAAATTGGCGGAACAGAAAAAGAAAAGTGTTAGAAACAACTGCCACCAAAATATAGTTGATAGTATTGTACGCAATCCCTTAAAGATTGATTTAGACTTTGTCATTGTATTATTATACCAATTTCGCATATAATCACCTATTATATAGTATGCATAAATGTCGCAATATGTGAGTATGACTCTAGAATTACAAAAAAAAGGGGATATTCTTTGACAATTTTTCAATAATATAGTATAATACACAATGGTCAGGAGTGAGAAGGATGAAGTGGTCATTGCAACAATTAATGAAAATTACATCTTTTCCGTCTCTATTTGAAACTCAATTCGATTTTTCAAATGATATTGATATTGTCGAAGACATTTTAAGTATTGGGGTTACCCAAGTTAAGGGCACGATAAATCGTGTTGATTCTGATACTTATCAGTTCAATTATCACATTTCTGTAAAATTAGCTTTAGCTTGTGCACTTACTCTTGAAGAAGTTCCATATCAATTGGAATTAGATATTGAGGAAGTATATAGCAAAAACCCTGATGAAGAAATGTTTTTGATTGAAGGCAATACAATTGATTTAAAACCGATGGTATGGGCTAATATAATTGTGGCTATACCAATTAGAGTTGTTAGAGATGATGCATACGAGATTCTTGAAGCACGCAATATTGTTTTGAATCCCGAAATACCTGATGAAGACGAGTAGCAAGAAATAGAGGTGTATTAAATGTCAATTGCCCAACAACGTCGTACTTCCAAAACTCGCAAATTAAAACGTCGCACACATTATAAGATTCAAGTACCTGGCATGGTTGTATGTCCAAACTGTGGAGAATATAAATTGTCTCATCGCGTTTGTCCTACTTGTGGTTACTATAATGGTCGTCAAGTTAAAGAGATTAAAGTTAAGGAAGAAAAACAAGATTAATTTAGAAATCTAAATTAAAAAAGAAAACGCTAAATTTAGCGTTTTTTCTTATTTTGTTGCTTAAAATGATATTTTATGATAGAATACAAATACTAGAGGTGAACGATGGAAAAAGAATATCAACATATCCCTGTACTGCTTAATGAAGCAATTGAACAACTACAGATAAAACCTGATGGCATTTATGTAGACTGTACATTAGGGGGCGGTGGGCATTCTTCCGCAATTCTTGCTAAATTAACAACTGGACTTTTAATTGCCTTCGATCAAGATGAATACGCCATTAGTGTTGCTAATGCACGGCTTGCCAAGATAGGAACTAATTACAAAATTATTAATAACAATTTTGTTAATCTAAAAGCAGAATTGCAGAATTTAGAAATTGATAAAGTAGATGGTATTTTGTATGATCTAGGAGTATCAAGTTTTCAATTTGATATTCCCGAAAGGGGCTTTAGTTACAATTATGATGCACCTTTAGATATGCGTATGGACCAAAATGCTATACTTAGTGCCTATCAAGTAGTTAATGAATATGATGAAGCAGCCCTAAGAAAAATCTTTTATGAATATGGTGAAGAGAAATTTGCTCCACAAATTGCCCGTAAAATTGTTAAATTGCGTGCAAATAAACCAATTAGTACTACCTTTGAACTGGTTGATGTTATTAAGTCGGCTCTGCCAGCAGTAATACTCCGTAAACCCTCTCACCCCGCTAAACAAGTTTTTCAAGCTATCCGAATAGAGGTTAATAAAGAATTATCAGTTTTTAAAATATCGCTTGAACAAGCATTGAACCTTCTAAATAGTCATGGACGTATATGCGTTATCTCATTTCATTCACTAGAAGATCGTATCTGCAAGCAAATTTTCAAAGAAGCAACATCAGTTAATATCCCCAGTGGGGTACCTTTTATACCAAAAGAATATGAACCAAAGTTTGTTTTACCAATTAGAAAAACGATTGTTGCAAGTGATTTGGAGTTGGCTAATAATAAACGTGCTCATAGTGCAAAACTCCGCGTAATAGAAAAAATATAAAACTCCAGAAAAATATGATTGGATCATACTCTTCTGGAGTTTTTCTTTTTTAGTGAATAGTAATATTGAACTCGGTTGTCCAGGTATTATTTTTTTCTATTTGAATAATATTTTGCTTTTCAGCGAAATTACCAGTTCCGGTTGGTGAATCACCACAACCTATCCATGGTTCTAAACAAATAAAATCAGCCTGAACATGATTAGGGGTCCAAATTCCTAATAGAGGGAAGTCTAAAAACTCGATGCTAACGCCACTATTATTCTTGTTAAGTAATGAAACTTTTCGTGAAGGGACATTTGTAAATATTAAGGCATCATTGTCATAGTCGTGGTAGTTAAGTGGTAAAGTCTTTAGATTTTGAAAACGCCGAATTGTAGCTTTCCAATCGATTAAGCCGGTTTTTAGGTCTACTGTGGGAATCTGATAGTCTTGACCAGCAGTAAATTCAATTCGATAGTCTTCAAAATGCTCTTTACTATTAAGTGGGACGTTAAATGCTGGATGAAGTCCCAAATTAAATGGTAATATTTTTTCATCAAGATTTCTTACTAAGAAACGTACGCTAACAGAACTATCTACTAAAAAATATATTATGAGTAATTCAAATTTAAATGGAAAAAAATTCTCGGTTTCAGCGCTATTGTTGAGTTGATAGGTTAGTTTACTTTCGGATTGATCAACCAATGTTAAATCACAGTCACGTAAAAAGCCGTGTTTAGGAAGAGGGTATGGTTGGCCATTAATGAAAGTTTGTTTGTCTTTAATAGCACCAATATTGGGAAAGAGATAGGGAGCACTGCGATTCCAAGTTTGGGGATTAGGCTGATGAATATATTCAACCCCATTTTTAATAATAGATCTAATTTCTGCACCGTGATTATCTACGGTTAAAGATATGTATTTATTCTTAATTGTTGTTTGCATAATTACCTCATTTCATATCACAAATTTTAACATTTTTTTCTTTCTTTTTCAAGTATTATATACTTGAATTCTTTTGAGTGTATAAAAAAGCTTATCAAAACATACGCTTAAATGGTGATAGTATGTTGATAATTAGAAGAAGAATATTGGTAGTATACTTGTTGTGTGTACTATTATCAGTATGTGTGCTTATTAGATTGAGCTATTTAAAAATAATAGCATCAGATGAATATTATGAAAAAGCATTAAATCTTTGGACTAGAAGTGCGCCAATTGAAGGACGGCGCGGTAATATTTATGATCGCAATGGCAAACTAATTGTGGGTAGTGTCTTAGCACCTAGTATTGTGGTCATTCCAAAGCAGGTTTCGGATATTAATACTACCGCTCTTCAATTAGCTAAAGTTCTTAATGTTAGTCAATCAGACATTCAAAGCCATTTAAAGAAACGCGTTTCGGTCGAAATCATAAAACCTGAAGGTCAAAGAATATCCGTTGATCAAGCTTTACAAATTGCCAAATTAAATCTTGATGGAGTTTATATAGTTGCTGATACTAAGCGGTATTATCCTTATCACCACTATCTCTCCCAAGTAATCGGTATTTGTGGAGTTGATAATCAGGGTATCACGGGTATTGAGTATATTTATGAGGAATATTTGAAGGGGAAAAGTGGTTCATTACGAATATTTACAGATGCTCATGGTAATCTAATGGAGAACTTAAATGGCTACTATGATACAACAACAGCTGGTTTTGATATCTATTTAACAATAGATTTAGATATTCAAATATGCCTTGAACGCATATTAGATAACGCCATGGTAAGATATGACGCTGATGAAATATTGGCATTAGTTATGGATCCACAAACCAGTGAAATTTTAGCAATGGCTTCACGTCCAACATATAACCCCGAAGATTACTGGACTTATGATCAATCACTTTATAATCGTAATCTTCCAATATGGAAGAGCTTTGAACCAGGTTCAACTTTTAAGATAGTTACTTTTTCTGCTGGACTTGAAGAAAAGGTATTTCGGCTAGATGAGACATTTATTGATCCAGGCTATATGATAATTGATGGAGCACGCATTAAAGACTGGAAGGCTGGTGGCCATGGTACAGAGACATTTTTGGAAGTTTTGCAAAATTCATGTAACCCTGGTTTTATGACAATAGGCATGCGTCTTGGTAAAGAACGACTCTTTTCATATATTGAAAAATTTGGATTTGGTAAAAAAACCGGAATTGATTTATTAGGTGAAAGTAGTGGAATTGTATTTAATCCTAATAATATTGGCAATGTTGAACTTGCAACATCAAGCTTTGGTCAGGGTAATTCTTCTACGGCTATTCAACTTGTCAATGCAGCATGTGCGGCTGTAAATGGTGGTGAATTACATCAACCGACTATTCTAAAGGGAATTGCCAGCAGTTATACGGGCGAAGTTGTGTATCAGTCGACACCTATTTTTGTTCGTAATGTTATTAGTAAAGCGACATCAGATAAAGTAGCATTTGCATTAGAGCATGTTGCTTCTCTTGGTACTGCACGATCGGCGTATATTGAAGGATATCGTGTTGGTGGAAAAACAGGTACAGCGCAAGTTGCTGAGAATGGTGTATATGTAGAAGGAAAGTATATCTTATCTTTTCTAGGTATGGCACCAATGAATAAACCACAAACAGCTGTTTATATTGCGGTTGAAAATGCTAAAAATACTATTCAGTATGGCGGTGTTGTAGTAGCACCAATGGTTAAAGAAGTTCTAATGACTTGCTTTTCCTCCTTAAAAATATCGCCTCAAGCAGATGGGGTTCCACTAGATGCTAGATATTGGATTGATAAAAGGTCATATACTGTAGATGACTATGTTGGATTGACTAGTAAGATGGTAAAGACGACTACTAAATATAATATAATAATAAAAGGTGAGGGAAAGAATATTGTTGCGCAATTGCCAGAAGCTGGTATGAAAATTATTGAAGGGGGAACAGTAATCCTATATACTGAGTAAAACTATGAGAGTAAAAAATTTATACATGAACAAGCTAATAAAAAATAATCATCGAGTTGCAAAAGTATGTGACAAATCTGAGGAGGTTATTGTCGGGGCCATTTTTGTTGCCTACAAAGGGTATACGACAGATGGCAATCAGTTTATTAATGAGGCAATTTGCAAAGGTGCCCGTACTATAATTACTGAGCATGAGTGCTCGGTACCAGAAAATGTTAATCTAATTGTTGTAGACAATGCTAAAAAAGAGTTAGCATACATCATGAGCGTTCTTTATAAGCACTTGCTTAATCGCTTAAAAATAATCGGTATAACAGGTACTAATGGCAAAACAACGGTTACTAGTATTCTTTTCCAATATCTACGCTATCTAAAAAAATCAGTTGTAATGTTTTCTAGTATGGGAAACTATATTGATGATGAATATTATACAACCAATAATACTACGCCGGGAATTACTAATATTTATGAGTTAATAAGAAAAGCAAATTTTCATAATGGTTATGCATTAATTGAAATTAGTAGTCAAGCAATACGGGAATTGCGAATTATGGGGATTAAGTTTGATGTTGTCATTATTACAAATGTAACACATGATCATTTAGACTACCATAAGAACTTAAGCGATTATCTCTTTTCTAAAGGATTACTGCTAAATCAGTTGCGCGATGCTAATAGCATGGTTATTTTAAATCATGATAGTAAATATTACAACTTCTATCAAAATTTAACAATTAATCACAATGTTAGTTTTGGTAGTACTAGTGGTGATTATCATATCAATATAGAAAAAATGGATTTATTGAATACTATTTTTAAAATAACTTATTTTGAAAATGAGATAAAACTAATTACTAATTTGTTGGGAGAATACAACACTGAAAATATTGCTGCTGTGTTTGCTTGCCTAGATGTATTAAAAGTTGATTTAAAAAGATTTCCCACTTTTTTACAGAATTTACCACCAATAAATGGCCGAATGAATGTCAGTAGATGGCAAAATCGTACAATTGTTATTGACTATGCACATACCCCAGAAGCCGTGCGTAAAACACTTGTGATGCTAAGTAAATTAAAACCTAAGCGTCTTTTAATCGTAATTGGTTGTGGTGGAAATCGTGACCGTTTAAAAAGACCATTAATTGGTGAATATGCTTGTGAATTTGGGGACATAGTATATTTTACCGAAGATAATTCTCGTAATGAACCGTTTGAACAAATTATTCTAGATATAACCCAAGATTTAACATCAGCAAATTATTTAGTCATTGAAAAACGCAATGGAGCAATTCGCCAAGCAGTTCTTGATAGTAACGAAGAAGATATTATTTTGTTAATGGGCAAAGGGCTTGAAAAAACATATGTAGATGTTTTAGCTCGAAGAATGTCAGATGAAGAAATGATAAAAGAGGTAATCAAGGATGTTAATAGCACAAGTTAAATATATAATATATGGTATATCAGTGGTGTTCTTGATACTTGAGGTTATAGCTTATTTGCTAACAATACCATTTCTCAGAAAAGCGAAGGTAGGTCAAAGTATTCGTAAAGAAGGACCTGAGCGTCATTTGCAAAAAGCAGGGACGCCTACTATGGGTGGTTCTTTAATTATAATATTTGCAAGTATGATTGCGCTTATTAGTATATTCTGGTTGAATTTAGCAATTGATAGATGGCAACTAGCATTAATTGCAATTGCTTTTCTCGGATATGGATTACTAGGCTTTATTGATGATTACTTAATTATTGTAAAACAAGTAAATGATGGAATTAGGCCAAGTATAAAATTTTTATGTCAATTGTTAATAGCTGCGATTATGTATGGGGTTTTAATTCTTAGTAGTCATGATTCTAGTCTCAATATCTTTGGTGTTAATGTTAATCTATATTTTGGCTACGGTATTTTCTTACTTTTATTATTAGTAGGCACTAGCAATGCAGTAAATATATCAGATGGGATTGATGGATTAGCAGGCGGATTATTAACAATCAACTTTGCTAGCTTTTCCTTGATTGCTTATTATCAAAGTAATTGGCCAGTATTTGTGATTTGTTTGGCTCTCGTTGTTACAATATTAGGCTTCTTAATATTTAATGTGTATCCAGCTAAGATTTTCATGGGTAATACAGGTTCGCTTGCATTAGGTGCTATTCTAGCTACAATTTCTATTTGCTTAGAGTGTGAAGTGTTATTATTAATTATTGGTATACCTTTTGTAATAGAAACGATTAGTGTTATTTTACAAGTTATATACTTTAAAGCAACTCACGGTAAGCGGCTTTTTAAAATGGCACCAATTCATCATCATTTAGAACTTTCTGGTTATACGGAATGGCAAATTGATTTAATTTTTTGGAGTTTTAATATTGTTATGGGGATATTAGGAGTTATAATGGGGGTGCGATTATTTTAAGTAAGAAGTATTTATTATATGGAATGGGAATTAGTAACCTTGCGGTAAAAAGTTATTTTGATGAAAACAAAGTATCATACGAAGTGTACATAGATGGTGATGACATCTATGATCTCGATAATATTGACTTTATTGTAAAAAGTCCTGGTATCAGAAATGATACAGTATTATTGGAAGAAGCTAAAGTTAGAAATATTTTAGTTCTTAGTGATTTAGAACTTTTTAGTATTCTATTTCCACTTGCTAAATTAATTGTTATTACTGGCACTAATGGTAAGACAACTATTACTATGCTTGTTTACGAATTAATAAAAAATAAATTCAAATCATATTTGGCTGGTAATATTGGTGTTCCATTGTTTTCACTTCGGAGTGAGCGTACTTTTAAAAATGAATATGTAGTTGTTGAAGCTTCTAGCTATATGTTGGAGTATTGTTATACGTTACATCCTACTATTGCTTTATTCACTGATATTACACCTAATCATTTAGAACATCATAAGAGTTTTTTGGCATATTTTCATGCTAAATTACGCTTAATAGTGAATATGAAAGAAAACGATTTGGTAATATTCCCACGTAATAATATCTTTGAAGAAGAATTTTTGCAGAAAGAGTTTGAAAAAGTAATGTATGATAATCGAAAATCGGATAATGGTATAATGAGTGATGGTGACTATTTATGTTATAATGACAAGGTAATAGTAAAAATTAGTGATACTAATCTCAATACTTTCTTTAATATCCAAAATGCTATTGGAGCATTAGTGGTAGCTTCAAAACTAGGAATCTCTTTGTTAATGATGAGAAAAACCTTAAAAGCTTTTAGACCTCCTAATTTTCGATTACAAAAAACATTTGATGACGGTAAGTTGATTATCTATAATGATGCTAAATCAACAAATCCATTTTCATTAATTTCAGCATTAAAGTCTATTGATAAAAACGATGAACGTTTATATTGGTTAGCAGGAGGGGTAAAACGTTCTGAAGATTGGTATCAACTAGATGAAGTAATTGATAAAATAGATTTAGCATTTTTGTATGGTGAAAATCGCTATGAGATTGCAGAGTATTTAGACAATAAGAATATTCCCTATTACTTAAGTAATACTTTAGATAATCATATTGAGAATATAATTATTGATGAATTGCCTACAATTTTATTGTTTTCACCCGCCTCGCCTAGTTTAGATCAATATTCTAGTTTTGAAGCTCGTGGAAGAATTTTTAATGATTTAATTATGAAAAGATTAAGAATAGATATCTAAT
>CAYJAQ010000005.1:0-39825 GCA_964368275.1 uncultured Staphylococcaceae bacterium | reverse complement strand
ACTTGATAAACTATTTGGTAAGAATGCATTTAAAGAATGTCAAGAATACTTGAATGGTTTACTAAAGACTATTTAATAGCTGAAAGTAGGTGTCACGATGCTTGTTAATGATGAGCTAAATCGTTATTACGAATCTATTATTAAATTAATTAGACAAGGTAATAAAGAGGAAGGTTTTCCTAAATACTTCTATAATTACTTTCTTAATGGTAATCGTAAGTTCTATGAAAAGAATATTATTGAAGAGAAAATTTTCGATAAAGAATGGATTGAAACGCTAGAATCATATTTACCAAGTATTGATAAGATTGTCAAAAATCCTCGTTCAACTCTTAGTTACCAAAATGAAGTAGTTGATGTGGCACGAGCTAAGAAAACTGATTCTCAATCAGTTCGGCACTTAGCATCTCATACCCAATATATTAAGAGCGTTGATAATGGTAATGTTACTCCTAGTAAGATTTTAACAACATTTACAGAAGATAACTTTGCTACTTATGAAAATCGCTTTATTATGACACTAATTAAACGTCTTTCGGCATTCGTCGAAAACCGTTACCGAGTTATTAAAGATAATGTGGAATCTTATCAAAAAGACCACATGAATTATCTATCTGATTTTAGCATTGAAGAAACCAATGTTAAAATAACCATCGATATTGAGATTATCAAAGACTTAGATAATAAACGTGTTAACATTCAAAACCATGAATTACTTAGTCGGGTTGAAAACTTAAGTGCCTTAGTTAAAGGCTTTAAGGGTTCACAGTTTATGCAGCTTTTAGCCAAAGCACACCCCGTAAATCCGCCTATCATGAAGACTAACGTCATCTTGAAGAATCCGGATTTCCGAAACGCTTATACGTTATGGCTCTTCCTTGACCGCTATAGTAGTTTAACTTATGATGTAAAAGTCAAAGAAAAGAATATTCCGCTTGTATCTAGTCTTGAAAAAGATTTGAACAATATGGCACTCTTCGCCTATACTTCAATGCAAGCTAATTATGATAATCGTAAACAAGCTTTTGAAAACATTGATGAATATGATGAATATGTTAGAAAATCAACTAAGATTGTTAAGCGTTATCCAGGTGATTTAGTAAAAGAACCTGATGCGATTATGATGGAAGATCGAATGATTCCGGAATACTACTTGGATCAATACAAAAAACTCTTCAATAAACGTATGAAGGATTATTTAGCTAAACAAGATCGTTATGATTTAGCTTTGAAGAAAGCCCTTAGAGAAACGATTGATATTTCGAATATGCTATATGATGGAGTCTTTAATCTTGAAAAAGAAACGGATTACTTTAAACGTTTAATTACCGATACTGATCCAGAAGTTGATTTACAAGAAGCTAAACAAAAAGCTAAGATCGCAAAAGTTATTCGCGAAGTTAAAGAACAAGATTACAACAACGCGGTTAAACTTGAACGTCGCTTAATGCGTGACATCGATGGCGCAAATCGCCGGATGCTAGCTGATTGGAAAGCTAAATTTGAAGATGAAACTTTGAAGGTTACCAAAAATCGTCTTGAGAAAGAATCAGCGAAAATTAAAAAAGAACGGGCTAATGCTAAGAAAGCAATTACCACTCTTGATAGTAAAACTGAGAAGATTACTAAGACGCGTGATGATTTAAAAGAAGAAATTACAGCGTTTAACCTTGAAATGAAAAATCGCACAAAAGCTTACATGGCTTCCGAAAAGGCAAAACTAAAAGCGGAGATTAAAGAGCTTACAGATAAGCATAATGCGGAAATAAAAGCTATTAAAGCAAAAATGGCAGAAGACGCTTTGAAGAAAAAGCAAGCTCGCCAAGAAGCTTTAAAAAAAGCAAAAGAAAAAGCTGATTTAGATCAAGCTAAAGCAAAAGAACAATTAAAGGCTGAACGTGCTAAGAAGCTTGCGGAAACAAAAGCTTTGCACAAAGCCGAAAAAGATGCCTTAAAAAAGACAAATAAATAATAATTAATAGGAGGACATATCATGGCGAAGAAGATTCTTAAAATAGTCTTATCAGTCTTGACCGTACTCCTTTTTCTTTTATCACTAGCGGTGATAATTGTTGGTAGCATTGCGGTTAGAGATAATAAGATGATTAATATCTTTGGTTATGCTTATTCAGTTGTACCAACTGAATCAATGGTTCCTGATATTAATCCTGGTGATTTTGTTATTTCTAAACGAGTACCTTTTTCAGATGAAAATATCGCGATTGGAACTGATATTATCTATTATTCCGAAGAAAATCAAATATATATCGTCCATCGGGTAATTGAGGGTAATGCTCAAACTGGCTTTACAACCAAAGGTATCAACAATACCTATAAAGATAGTGAACTAGTTACTGAAGCGAATTTTATAGCTGTTGTAAAAACGGTCTGGGATTTAGGCTTCTTAGGAAAAATGGTTGCCAATTATCGGAGTGTTGTCTTTCTAATTGTTGGTTTAATCTTTGTAATGATTATAGTTAATGAAGGTTTTACTCTAGCAAAACTTAAAGCTGAAAGTGATAAGGAGAAAAAGCAAACTGAAGAGCAAGCTAAAATTGAACGTTTAAAAGCTGAGATAATGGCCGAGATACTAGAAGAAAAGGAGAAAAAATAATGCCTATTTATGAGATTATCTTGTTAATCTTGCTAGGAATTGTTGTTGCTATTTGCTTATTTATTATTTTACCTAGTTATTTTGCAGGATTGTACTTTTATAAAAGTGTTATTAAGCGCCATACTCAGTCTGATAAAAACATTCAAAAAGCGATGAATAATCCAATTTGGGCAGAATATATCAATGAGATAAAAGAAGCAACCTTAAAAATAAATGCACTTCCTCATGAGATATGGCACGTCATGTCAAATGATGGATTGAAACTTGAAGCAACCTTTTATCCTGCACCTTGCGAGACTAATAAAGTAGCTTTACTTGTTCATGGCTATACCAGCAATCACTATCATGATTTTGGTTTAGTCCTTGATGAGTATTTAAAGAATGGTTATCATGTTTTAGCGACAACTAATCGTGCTCATGGTGCATCAGGCGGTGACATTATTGGTTTTGGTGTCATGGACCGACTAGATGCGAGCGTTTGGGTAAAACACCTCGATGAATATTTCAATAGTGATTGCACTATTGTTTTAGCTGGTGTTTCCATGGGAGCATCTACGGTAATGATGATGAGTGATATGCAAGTATCCCCAAACATCAAAGGTATTATCGCTGATTGTGGCTTTACCAGTATGTATGATGAATTTGTTCATCAAATAAAAGTTGGGATGCATCTGCCTGCTTGGCCGAGTATTAAGATATTTGACAAGATCTTAAAAAGACGGGCAAAATATGGCTTGCATGATGCTTCAGCTTTAGTATCAGTTGCTAATACCAATATCCCTATGCTCTTTATCCATGGTGACAAAGATAATTTTGTCCCTACTTGGATGAGTATAAAATGTTATGAAGCGTGTTCTTCTGAAAAAGAACTGTGGATTACCAAAGGTGCTTACCATGCTTTCTCAATGCATTTATACAATGCTGAGTATCGGATGCGTATCAGACGCTTTCTTGCGTCAATTGAAGGAGACCGATTATGATAAAAAATCAAACTAAACTTACCAGAGCTGCCTTTGACCGCTTAAATCATGTTCGCTTTATGTCAAGTAACTTCATCATGATTATTGTTTTCTGTGGAATTGCTGTTTTGTACGGGGCTGCTACAATTTGGATGCAAAATTATACAGCTGCTATCTTTGCTTTTTGCATGGCTGTTATTTATCCGCTCATTGTTGTACTTTCGCACCATAGTCGCCGGAATCGTTTATGGAAAAGTTCAGCCGAATTACAAGAAGAACCACTATATGAATATACTTTTCTAGAAGACTCAGTGCAAGTCGAAATATTAACTGACGAACGTGTAACCCCAATTTATTTTTTCTACGATAAGTTATTCCGAATAGTTGAAACGAAAGACGCTTTCTTCTTATATACCAATACTAACAATGCTTTAATTGTTAATAAAGAGGGCTTTATCGAAGGAGATAGTGACGCTTTAAGAGAACTGTTAAAGGGTTTAAATAAAAGCTATAAAGTTAGTAGACATTAACACTTATTAGCTGTTTCCTAGAGTATAACATTTGACTTTTTACCTAATAAATGCTATAATAAGTATATATAAGACAACAAGATATTCGCAAAGCAGTTGCAAGGCTGTGACGCAAAGCTATAGGGCCTAGATAGTTTAGGTAGCCAGTTGCAAAGTTATGCAGCTGGCTCTTTTTATGTGTGAAAGGAATAAGGAAAATGTCAAGAAGTAAGTTCATCATGTCGATAATAACAACCATATTTTCGCTGCTACTTTTTACAGTAGTTTCTTTTGCGTGGTTTGCGATGTCGGTAAAAAATGAAATAGGCGGTATTGATTTTTCCACAATCTCCCCGGAATCTAATCACCTCAATACGATTATTTCTCAAGATGGTGAAGTTATTACGGGGAATGTCATAGCACTTACGCTATTGCCTGGTCAATCTGTTTCATATACAATTGCCTTGCAGAATTCCAGTGCTGACGATATAAGTGTTAGTATTAGCATAAGGGACATAGTTACTGGCTATTTAGCTAATGAGGATAGTGATTATGTAGAAGGCAGGTATGTTAATGTCAGCACCGAAGAAATTGTTACTACTTATTTGGATAACATAGGTGGAAGCCTTGTCGAAAAACCTATTGATCAAACATACTTTAATCAATTTATCTCTTCGGCTACCAATGCTATTAAGTGTTTGATAACCGAAAGCATGGATGATAATAATTATCAAAAGTATTTAGCAGAATATACAGTAGAAGATCAAAAAACTATTACCGTAGTAGCAAATTCAGCTGCGACGTTGTATTTAAAATTTTACTTTGATCCTTATAAATATTCAATTTATGATGGGGTGAGACTTGAAAATAGTAATCCCTATATGAATCAAAAAATCTCATTTGAAGTTATAACTAGCGAATAAATTACTCAATGAAAGGAGGCTTACTATGAAGAAAATGACAAAGATATTATTATCCATCATGTGTATTATTGCTGCTTGTTCAACTGTTGTTGCTGCGTATTATGCAATAACAAAGAGCGGTTGGCGTCAAGAATACATTATCTCAAGTTTATCATTTTCTTTAAATGGTGAAACTTCCAAAGATGGTGTACATAATATTAGCATTGATAAACTAGACGTTGAATCCGGTTTTATCATTGATCTTAATGTGTTAATTGAAGGTATAATGACAGCTTCGTATGCATCACTATATAATATTGATTTTACCTTAACAACTGAAACGGCGTTATCTAATGTTATTGAAGTTTATCAATATGTTGATGGTGATTACCAATATGTTAGTATGCTAAAAGAATTTGTTAAAAATGATTTAAGTGGTTATTTGGGACCTAACGATAGTAATTCATATCGGTATATGCTTGTTTTATCAAATAGTGCTAGTTCCTATTATTGGGATAATAGTGATCTTGCTGCGTTTGACCTAAGAATAAATGCAAGTAGTCGTGTTGTTTCAACGACAGACAGTTTCCCTTATTACTATGTAGCGAACTCTTTACTTAGTGAAGGTGATACGCTCAGTATTCTTCAAAAGCTAGTTCAAAGTGCCACCGACATTGAAAATCGAACTATTGTATTATTAGATGATATTACATTGAATAGTGGTGAAAATATTGTTTTTACAACTAACACAGGTATTGATTTAAACGGTCATATTCTTAATCTAAATGGTGGTACCATAACTTTTGCTTCTACATCTGCTACCCGCAAGCATGTAAGTTTGATCGATAGCAAGGGAACTGGTTCTATTATTGGTAATGGAGCTAATCCTTCACCAATTACAATTAATACGCCCAATACGATTATGTTGGTCGAAGATACCTTTGCTACATCGGGATTAGTTACGATTAATAATGCAAGTCTAGAAGCTTTCTCTGAAAAAATCGGTGATAATATTAAGAAGTATGATGGTATCTTGTTAGCACATGGTGCTTTGCCAACTGATAATGTTACACTTGATGTTACTAATGGGTTAGGTTTCTATATTACAAGTGATTTCTTTACAATCGCTTTAGATCAAGAATCAAAAACCTATTTTACACAAACTAATGTAAACATGGAAGATGGTAGCTATACGCTAAGTGATATTCCTGAGTATACTAGTACTTATTATTTACAGTTTGCTTGTAAAAAAGTTGGAAGTCTTGCTGGTGCTCAATTAGTAAGTGGACCAGTAACCATTCAAGGTTACTCAGCAATGTCGAGTGCAGCTACGCTTTTAGCAAATATACCTAATGTTATTTCATCGTCGGTATTTTTACCAACATATGAAGATGCAACCGGTAAGAAGTATTCATGGATTACTAGTGATTATAACCTATTAACAAATGATGGCATCTTCTTGATTAATGGCCTTGCTAATTTAGCTAGTTGGCAAAACCAATTATTAAGCATTGCTGTTATTGTTGAAAGTAATGGTAATACCGAAGTCTACTCCAAAAATATTACTATTGAAGTAATGAGTGTTGAAGAAAGACTAGATATTTTCTATGATTATTCGCAATTAATGTTCTTTGAAGTTGGTGACAAATATTCATTTTCACTAGCTGAACAAATGAAAAGAAAGAACAACTGGACTGATGAAGCATTAAATAGTAACCTAGCAACTTACAATGTTGCAAGTGTAGCTGAACTTGCGGCTAAACTTGGCTTACATGGGGTTGCTGTTAATAACTTATATACTCTTGCCAATTCAGTGGGTGTTAGTAATTATATTGAAGGTTACAGCAGCTTACACACAATTAATGTAGGCACTTCAATTTGGGATCATGTTGTAAATGATACTGACGGTGTTGAGGGTTATGTTGAATATTTTACGGAAGATGGCGTATCATCTTTCTTACTAGAATTGAAACAACAACCAACCTTTGATTATGTATCTTATGATATTGATCTAATATATACATTCTACGAAAATAATTTTGATAACACACAAGTGACACAAACAATGTCTAAAAAAGTGGCAATAGTGGCACCAACGAGTGAGGCAATACTAATAGATGCAACTAAAGAATTGCAACAGCCACTTTCTGAGTATAACATTTATAACTCATTAATGACCAATCCTTACCAAACTACTATTGAACTTATTGCTGAAACTACAAGAGGAACAGCAGTTAGATATGAGTTGCAATCTCCATGTGATTATGTTACTATTAATAATAATGTGATTACTGTTTTGCCAGCATTAGTACCTGATACTGATACTGAAATTACTGTTAATGCCTATGTTGAAGGTAAGTTATTACCATATGAATTGACATTTACGGTTGTTGGGTTAATTCACAACGAAGAAGCTGATATCAAAGATACTAACTTCTACCTACGCTTACTACAAGAGTTTGATTACAACAAGGATGGTTGGTTATCATTAAGAGAAGCAAAGCGCGTAAATGAAATTAGCGCGCCTAGTTGTCAGATTGAAAGTATTAAAGGTATTGAATTTTTTGAAAATGTAACTTCAATTGATTTAAGTGCCAATTCCATTATCGACGTTTCATATTTAAGTAATTTAAACAATTTAACATACTTAAATTTAAATAACAATAATATTGCTAACATTAACAGTTTAACCTACTTAGATAAACTACAAACTCTTTATTTAGAATATAATGACATTACTGATATTACTGATCTTCGTTATCTAGTTAATATCAGTAATCTAAATGTTGCTGATAACAAAATATCTTCATTTGAAGCTATTCAAGATTACCAAAACTTAAATACTGTAACCATATATGGTAGTAATTCAGTTGCATTGACAGCTGAGACTGCTTACTACTTAACCATGGCTTTCAATAATACGAAAGCTTTGTATCCTAGTCGAACAATTAAAATTTATCGTGACTTTAATGCGAAAAAACAATCATGGAATCCTAACACATTTGAACGAGTTGCCGTAGAAGTAATGCGCAATATCGTTGTTACAACGGAAACATACGATACCTTAAATCTTCCATATACTTACGAGTACAATGGAGCTAATTACTTTATTGATTATGTTTCTGCGAACCCTGATTTAATCACCTTTACTAAAAATTCCAATGATACGTACTCATATTCGATTAGTGCGCCAATTGTTGATACTGATGTTAGTATTGGTTTAACCGTAAATGATGGTACGGATTCTTACAATCTTCAACGTTTATTTAATATAACTGTTTTACAATCACCAGACTTTGATAAACTATCGTATATTGAAACCTCACCTGGTGTGTTTGAACTAGCAATTGACGTGATTAAAGATCGCGTATTGTTGAGTGAGTTGTTTAGAACATTCAATATTAATAAAACTGGTTTTGTTCAAGTAGATAGTGCTAACTCTAGTTTTCTTGAAAACTACACTCTTTCTTATGATGAGTGTAATATGAATAGTATCGTAACCTTGATTGATAAAGGCATTACTGATATTACTGGTCTTGAATATTTTAAGGGAATAACTTCCTTAAACTTATCAAGCAATAAAATTACTAGTCTTACACCTATTAAAGAACTAAATAATTTAGTTAGTTTAACATTAAGTGGGACTCGCTATGATTTTAATGAATTAGTTGGTTCAACGGCTGCGTTAAATGATATTCATATTGAAGGATGTTACGATCTAGATGATATCGAAGTTGAAACTTCTCTATATCATATGTACAATCATTTTATTACTAATGGTTCGTATGTTCAGATATATAAAACGGAAGATAAAATTTGGAACCCTTATACGATTCCTTTTGCTAAAGCATTACAACAATTACCTTCCACTTATGTTTTCATGGAAAGAGGCGAAAGTTATACTGATTTAAAGAAATCATATAATTTCTACTTGTATGATGAAACACCAGAAAATGCTAATCCATTAACATTTGAGGTCAATGTTGATTCATATATTGGTACATTTAAGGGCAATTTTAGCAATACGCTTAATGGTGATAGCATTGAAATTAAATATACTAGTTACGCTGGCTATAGTGATACTGTATATGCTAAAATTTCGACAGTTGCTGGTACAGTTAAAAAAATAATTAATGGCACTGAATACGAAATTGATGCATCAGGCACTTACTACATAGAAATGATTATTGAATTTACCAATAAGATAAAGGTAGACATTGATGGTACATATAAAACCCTTGAAGAAGTCTTCCCTGGTCGTACGATCAGAAATAAAGTTCTTGAAAGAATTGTCGCTAACATAAACAATTATCAAGTTGATGCTGATGGCAATTACATTCTTTCTATCGATGATTTGGGTAACCTATCTGGTATTGGAGCTATCGAGGTTGATAGTACATACTCAGCAAGTGGTGATAACTCATTAGTCGGACTTCATTACTTAAAAAATGTTACGCAAATAACGATTAGACGTGACTGTAATCTTGGTGATGGTTCGGAATTAATTAATTTAACAAAGATAAAAATTACTTTCTCTGGTGTTGACTTAAGTGGTTTTGATACTGATGCAATAAAAGCAGCTCAAGCAGAAATTGGTATAGCAGAGACGGGTTATTTAAAAATAATTGATTTTGAATGTTCAAATAACTATTACACTATCTTCTATAATCCAAACTATCGTGATGATACTGATAGTACAAATTATAATAATATAAATATTTATTATTTGAATTATTTACCTAACTTAAATAAATTAACGGTTACTCGTGATAATAGTAATAGTGGCGCTGGTGTTTATGATTTTAGAGGCTTACGGGCCTATATTAACAATAACAATATTGCTAATTTAAACTTATGGGGGAACTACGGTTCAGTATTCGAAAGCACTATTTCCATATTAACTCAAACCTATAATAAATATGTTGAATTAAATGGGTCAAATCCTACTTATACACTATCATCTAATGTTTTCTATTCAGAAAGCAACGATTACGTTTTTAATGGCAATAATCCAACCAAGGCCGCATTCGTTGTAACTGAGACTTCAGCAACTCTTGCTGAAAAGAAGAAGGCTGAATATGATGAGTTTGCTTCTAGCATTACTGATTTAGGTATTAAGATGTCGAATAACGCATCTCAAAGTTATTTAGTTGGTTATAATTCTGCTAATTTCCATTATGCAACTAATCAAGAAATAGCTAATAATGGAACAATTTACTTACCACGAAAAACTAATGCTTTCATATCATATGATGATTCCGGCAATGTTATTTCTCCTGAATATCGAGCTTTTGATATTACTTGGCGAGTTTTAGCCGTTGAAAAAGATACCCTTAATTATGTTTTAAATACTATATTTACCGAATCTAGCAGTGTTAATGGCAACAGTGTTTTACAAGCGTTCAATTTATCAAGCTATGATAGTATGGGATTTGCTTATAACGGCATTCAAAACAATGCAAGTAATGTTAGTAATTATGATGCTGCTGGCAACATAAAATTACAAATTAGTGCTTTGCCACAAGATTATTACTTTGTTATTGAAGGAACAATCGGCGAAAATGTTGAAGGTAATAGTAACTATTATTCATTTATGTATGGTGTATTAGTAAATGGTACTAATGTTTCTGGCACTGTTGAGCTTGGAACAAATGATATGACTGTCACAAAAGCAGCTGATTTATAACTTGATTTAACATCTACAAATTATGCATATCTAAAAGACACTAATCGCTTATATCAAGTAGTTAGAAATAACACTACTGGTTATTACTATTCATATCGTATTTTTACAGATCTTAATTTAAGAATGCTGATGTTCATAAGCACTAATAGTGCAGCAGCATCAGCCGGAATTGTACAAGCAAATACTAATTGTGGTTGCTTGTTCTATGCTGCTGATATTGCAACTAGCAGCACTTCAACAATTAGTAGTACTTCTATTGGGGCTTATGCCTTAACAGGAATTAGTTTTAATAATAATGTTAGTATAACGATTACTAAAAATACTACTAGTTTGACAACAACGCTAGCTAATTTCGATAAAGGTAATACAACGAACTTTCAAAAAGGTTTACCACTGATTGCTAAGATGAGTATTCTAACATTAGATGGTTTTGAAATATTCCATCATCTTACCACTATAAATATGCCAAAGAAAGGTATTGTTGATCTTGATGCTTTAGCTAATAGTAGTAAATTAACTGCTTTAAATTTAGCTCATAATATGATTGATAATATTTCTGTTCTTAAAAATAAGGCCTATTTAATTACAGTTGATTTAGCATATAACTTAATTGATACAACTGTATATCAAGCAACGCTTAGTGATAATACAGTCGTATACAAGAGTTATTTTGAAAATTCTTTTAGCACCCTTACTTCCTTGAATCTACAAGGGAATGCTGGTGTTTCAACAATTGATTTATTTGCTCTTTCGGGCTATTATTCATACAGTAATAATACATATACAAAAGTAACAGGCACGCTTGCTGGTGCTAGTGTTACTTCCCTTGCTGATATTAACGTTGGCTTAACGGGCTGTAACCTTGATTATAATGCGGTTATTGCTTTATATAATATACTAAGCAGTTCAAACTATATAGTAAGTAATAACATCAAATTTAAAAATGATGGTTTACACGATTCTTCAGCTACGACATACACAAAGAGTGCATTACTTGGATACTGTACTGATTTTATTGATTTGTACAATTATTTAGAGGTAAATAATTATTTTAGTGGTTATTCAGCAACCTTAAATAATACAATTATTTATCAAAACCGTGAAAATTCTGCTTTATCTACGAGCTTTTCATTAGTTACCAATGATTTATTTACCCTAAATAATAATATCTACACAAGTGGCTTTGTTGGAACGTTTGTTGTAGGTGCTTACTTTAACTTCCTTGATGATATGTATGTTTTATTTGATTTGAAGATAATTACAGTAGCGGCTGAGGCCGGTCAATCATACTATGTTCAAATTGGGGGAACTACTTATGATGAAAGTAAAGTATATAAAGTCAATAATGCTAAAGTTGATGCTCGTGTCATTTTTGATGATGCATTGTTCAACTATTTCTTAGGCCGTTATTCCAGTATTAGTGGTCTAGAATATGATTCTAATGAAAGAACGCTAATCTTTACCGATTCATTTACAACGCTTAGCATTGATTCTGGTGATGGTAATTATTACGGAATAAAATCGTTAAAAGGTTTAGAATTACTAACCATGCTTACGTCTATCCAAGCTAATTATCAAACTATTACCGAATTACCTAATTGGGATGCTACAAGTGGAGCAAGAATTCTCTCATTTGAAATACTAGAACGTAATCAAATAATCCCTAATCAACAAGGCAGTATCTATTGGACATTTGACGAATACAAAAAACTTGCTTACTTAAGTAATGTTCGTACACTTGTGCTAAAATATGTTAATGGTATTGATTTTACGCGCGTGGTTTTAAATAACAAAACGTTAATTGATTATTTTAACGAAAATACTAATTTAGTACGCTTAGCTATTGAAGCTAATACGGCTTTCTATAGTTTTGACTATGCTAATGGTGTAAAAAACTTAAATTATGCAAACACCTTAAGTAAGTTAAGAAGCGAATATGGAGCAATTTCAACTAATGGTGGATTCACTCCCGGTAAGCTATTTGGAGGTGCGAGAAGCATTAACAGTTTTGTAAGTTCTGAATCTTACGCCAATCCACTTGACATCTATCAAAACAATATTAATCCAAGTCGTCGTAATAATTCAACAGCTCTTGTGAATATGTATTGTTTGATTGCTAATGATTATGCATATTTTAATATTTTCTCTGCTTCTAAGAACGATGTTTTGTATACTGGTTATGATAGCAATTGTGATAACGAGATAGGTGGATTATTAGTCAATAGTACTAGTAATAAATTATCAGAAAGCATGAGCACGATTATTCGTTATACTAGTGAGATTGGTTCATCAGAAGGTTCACTACGAGATCTTGATAATCCATATCAAAAAGGTAGTTCATATGTATTACCAACTACAATCACCTTAAATGGTGGTATTAAGAAGAATCTTAATTGGAGTTTAAGTGCTACATATACAGGTATTACAATTGCCAATAATACTTTAGCATTAACAAATGCTGCTACCGGCAATAATGGTTCATTTACCATTAATACTTCGCCGTCTAACGAATACGTAGTTGCTATTGATACATCTGTTCAAGATGTTGAGCAGCCTGATATTATTGCTAATATGTTTGTTGAATTAAGTGGGGGCACATATGTAAGAGCAAATGAAATATTCAGTAGTTCTCGTTTAATTTACTGGGTATACAACAATGATGCTAACACATATCACATTAACGATGCTTCCAACCGAACTTCTAAGGTTATTCAACATCGAAATGGTGAAACATTCGTAGTAACTGAAGCAAACATTTTATCCCAAGCAGAGATATTAGCAACGACTAATATTAATATTAAAACAGTTGGTGGTAGTGGTCATGGTATTACTTCCATTAAAGGTTTAGAGATTTTTGTTAATTTAAAGAGTTTTACTAATGTTGAAACTGCGATGACTTCAATTGAAGAATTACGTAATATGAAACTAACGCATTTCTCATATATCAACCAAACTGATAACTTCTTAATCGCCGATTGGTCACCTTTATATAATTCATTTGATACTCTAGTATCTTTCTCATATGGTGTAAATACAGGTGAGCGGCTTAACTATACTGATTTATCATGGTTGATGGGTTTTGGTCCACAACTTACAACAATTAAAGTGACTGGTAAAAATGGTTATGAAAAGACTTTATCTTTCCAATATATCGTAAGTTGGTTTAATTTTAATCGTCCTGATACTGAAATTAAGTATAATAATCAGATTATTGTTCCACGTGAAGATATTAGAAAAGCAGCAAACATTCTCGAAAAGTTTGCCTCAACTGACCCTTCAATTACTTATTTAAATAATTATGAACTTCGGATAAATGGCCCTTCTGGTATTTTACCTAGTGCCATTGATTTTGGAGGCGTATTATACGATATAACCTGGACGATGGCTTCTAAATACTTAACATTTGATGCGTTAACTAATCGCATTTCCTTAACTAATGCTGAAAACAATGACACTGGAAGTGCCCAATTAGTCGCAAGAATTGAAGTGGATGGCTATTTTTATGAAAGAATGTTCACAATTGATACGACTTCATATAATGTTTATCCACAAATGAAAATACCAAAGGGTTATGCATCGCTTGTTTTACCAAGCGTTGTCAGTTATGAAAATGATGAGAACTTAACATGGTCAATTGTCAATGCGAATGGGGCTTCAATTTATCAAACTAATAATAATTACTACTTATTGCTTGATAGTTTAGAATCTGCACAACCTATAATTAGATCAACTTCGTCAATTACTAATGTTATAACTGATTATGTTGTATTCTTTGATATTAGCTCTACTGAATTCAACAATATTTGGGTTAATAATTCGTTTAATACAAACTATGAAGAATTAACAATAGGTCAAATGGCTTATATTGACATATGTTCTATTCAAAAAGCTGATGCATTAACTAGATTAGCAAGTACCTTCAACAGTCATGATAGCAGTGCATTAGGTAGCCATTCTAATGGTTATACTGAGTTATATCAATCTGCCAAGAATGCTATAATCGCTTTAACTAATATGGATGATGTTAACGCAGTAACAACTAGTTACATTAATCAATTAAATACTTACTATGAAGAACATAAAAACTTAGTGATTACTTATTATGATATTACAGGTGCTGTATTAACAACAGTAACTGTTGAAAAAGGATCAATTTACAATGCTGATTATGATTATACGATAGAAGGATCAACGTTTGTTGGTTGGTATACAGATCAAACATTAGTGAATAGATATTCACCAGTTGCGATAAATAATAATATTAATCTATATCCAAAGACAATCTTAACCGAATACAGTATTACCTTCCTTGATAATGAAGAAAATGTAATTGATTCAGTAACTGAATTTGGTCAAGATTACACCTTTACTCTTCAAAGCTCATATGAGTTACCGACATATACAGTTGCTAATTATTCGTTTATTGGTTGGCGGACAACTGAAGGCGAGGTTATTACAAGTATTCCACTAGGAACTACTGGTAATCTTATGTTAACAGCGGTTATGTCACCTATTTACACGATTACTTTCTTTGATAATGGTGGTAATCAGCTAAGTCAATTTAACCGCACATATACAACTGCTGATGCTTTTGATTTACCAACATATACCGTTGCTAATTATGCATTTAGAGGATGGCGTTTACCGGATAATTCAATCATATCAAGCATTTCACAAGGAACTGCTGGTAATCTTATCTTAACAGTTTATATGTTGCCAATTAATAGTATTACTTTCCTTGATCAAGGTGGTAATGAGATTGATCAAACAATCGCGTTTGGCCAAACTTACACATATGTTGAAGACACATCATTAACACTACCGGAATATGAAACGGCTGGATTAGTCTTTAAAGGTTGGGAAGTTATGGTAAATGGTGTTGCTAGTGGTGAGATAATTACGGAAATTGCTGCTTCTGAAAGAATAGGTAACTTAACTCTTAAAGCAACCTATGCGAAGTACTTATTGATAAATAAGACAGGAACTCTGCCAAGCTGGGCAGTAGGAGATATTATTTCTGCTTCTAGTGTTACATTATTAAGAGAAAAACTAACTGAAGTAGAAGAAGTAGTCGGCGGAGTAACAACCGTCAAGTATGTTGCTAAAAATGTACAAACCCGCCATTCAGAATCTAATTACTATGCAATAGTTGAAAACACTAATAATGCCAATGAATATCGCATTGTTTCCGTTGATACTACAAATAGTAGTACAACTTACCCATGTACTGTAATGCGTAATATGGACATTGTCTATACACCAGATTCTAATACAATAACTAGTGTGATAAATCCATATATTTACTTCTTGTATGGTATAAACTTTGATTCAACAAATCAAAGTTGGACCAGAAATAGAACTACCAAAACAATTATGACTTGGGATGAGAATAATAACTATTATTATTTCGATTTAGAAAAAGCTAAATTAACTAATTCAACTAAAAAAGCTGAGTTCAAAATTGCTGAATATATGAATAGTTCCATAAGTGGTACTGGTAATAATAATGAACGTGGAAAGAATTTATATGAATACGCTATAAGCCAAAAAGAAGCATATCAGGCTCCAACAAGTACTTATGCTAATGGTTATAATATAGGAGTAGATGGTAGTATTGGTAGTCCAATTGAGAATATTAAGTATGAAGAGTTAATTGCTAATCCAGCATGGGCAAGTATTATTAATAATGCTAATACTTATATTCGACTTACTTTTGTTCCAACCGCTAATCCAGGAACAATACCAGCAGTTCAAGATCATTTTATTAATATTATTGAATCACCTCGTGATTAAAGAATAGAAAGGAGGATAAGAAGAAATGCGTCAAAAAATCTTTATTGTTATTAGTAGTATTTTAACAGTATTACTAGTAATATTTAGCGTAGGATATGCTGAGGAATCAAGCTCGATTACCGAAGTGTATAATGTTGCTAATTATCAGAATGCTTTTACTGTTACTGATAATTATGCTATTAATCAGACTATTACAATAACTAATAACTCGGAAATAGAAGCTTCGTTTGATTTGTTGATTTTCTTCGAATCCTTCACTTCTATTACCACAAATGCCAAAATTGGTAGTAATTATTACATTACGGAAAAAACGGGAGTTGGGAAATATTCAACTACAACTTCACTTTCATCAGACCCTGCACTATACGCAAATGCTAAAGTAGCAATAGTCGATTATACGCTACTTCCTGCTGAAAATGTCACGGTTGCGATTAGTTTTGGGGGCACTGCCAATAATGTTAGATTTGTCGCGGTAAATCACTATTCGTTTAATCGTTTTATTAGTAACAGCTTTGAACTTTTAGAACTAAATAATGTTTATCATCATAATATTAATAATAACGATAATTGGTTAAGAAATGTATCAGTTGTTTACACGCAATATGCTGATGTAACAAGTTATGACGATAGTGATTTATCAGAAGATGAAAGAAATAATTGTTACATAATGGAAAATGGTAAATATAGTTGGGCATCTAGTCGAAACACTAATAATGTTACTGAATACTATTATAAGACATATATTTATCATAATGTTTACGATGATTCTGCATTTAAAGATGTTTATTTACTTAATGATATTGTTGTAAATGCCCAAAATTCCCAAAACATAGTAAATATTAATTTCCCTTGTAATATGCACCTTCTATATAGTGATATCATCTTAAATACTAATTTTAAGGTTGAACATTATTATCAGGGTTATTACACATTTGATAGTATTTCCGGTATTATTGACAATAGCAATTATCAATTTTCGTTAGTTACACCAAAAGGTTACTACCGAATTGTGAATGATTTAGGATTGACCACTGCTAATTTTACTAATGTTTTTGACTTAGATTTTAGCGCTGCAACAAACAGAGACATCCTATTACAGGATGCCGAAGACTTGATTAATGGAATACTAGATGTTGATTATTACATTGGCTCCAATGGGGTTCATGCTATGGTTGACAATCAAATATTTCCTAGTCAATTTAATAATATGCCGCTTGAAATTAATTACAATGTTTATGATGCAACATTCGAAAATGGCGAATATGCAATGGGACCTTTGCTTACTACTGGTGAATTATCACCTAGTGGCAATCTTAATCGAGCACTAGATAATAAATATGTGTTTATTACTTACTCGTTTACCTTTATGGGAACTGAATACACTGATCCAACATACAATCGTCTTATTAATGTAGTGGGCACAAGTGATGCTAGTATGTTAACTAGTTACAATCTGGAACTAGAAGGATATATTTACAGCTCATGTGAGGGAAATAAATTAAATAAACCTATTTATATTGGTTTATATAATGATCAAATGGGAATTGCTAAAAAATACAATAAAAACTTTATATTATCAATTCCAGCAAGTAGTGCAAATTTCTTAGTGCTTGATCCAATATTAACTAATCAATCAGTTACTGGATATATTCTACATGAAAGTGACATAATTAGCGCTGATACCACAGCAACGCTCCAAGTTTCTTTGAATAGTGAAGTAGTCAATATTGATTTTACAGTACAAGCAACAAGAACATTCGAAAAGACTGCTTTCCTTGGTCGCTATATTAATAGTTTCTATTTAGCTAATGTTAATGCTCGCGAGACATTAATTGGTAAAAATGATCCATTAATTGCAGGATTAGGAATTGCTGATATATCATATAGTATGGATATTGTTACCGTGGAAAATGGAACATCGACTAGTGAGCCTTTCCTAAATTATGTAGCATTATCAAATGAAACAGGTACAGAAATTAATTTCGGTTTTAGTTCAACTTTTGCACCAAGTGCAAATCAGACTATTTACTTAAAGACTGTAGTTACTTATAATAATTACGAGAGTGGATTTGCAGAATTAACTGCTGAAGAACAAGCTTTAGCAACGACCATTTATCGTGAAATCATTATACCAGGAACTGGTGTTGGTGGTGACATGACTCCTCAATATGTTGGCAACTTGTTTGAGAATATTTTCAGTCAGCATAAAGAAACAATTTATGCAAATCCGGCCCAAAATGATTTTAGTTTCTCAAATGCTTCAACTTATTTTACTTTAGAAGTTGACTATGAAGCTATTTATCAAAACATGGGTATTACTGATGAGACAGAGAAACAAGCATTTAGAGCACAACTTGATACCTATTTTGAATTAAATGAAATTGGTAATGTTGCTAATCCATCAAATCATATTTATCAACTAGGAATTACCACTGCGAATATTCCAATGTGTGATACCACAATCTATATTAATGCTAAAATTAGTGACCGTTATACTAGTGCTCAAGAATTTGCTAGTAATGCGTATCACCAAACTTACTCATTCGTTATTGCGGGAATTTATTTTTGTAATGAATCGGATTCATTTGTTGATCGGATTCTTTATAAATGGTTGTTAAATAATTATAATGACGTATATGAAGCGGGCGACCTAAGATCAGAGTACTTATTAGTTAGAGAAGCGCGTAAAGAAAAAGCAAGCATTGATTTATCATATGACACAATGTATAATTATTTCTTAACAAATAGTTTCTTTAATAGTGAATCATTATATAGTGATTTAAATAGCACTAATTTTGCTGAACACCAATTGGCCATCAATGGTCTTCAATTTTTGATTAATACTAAGGGATTTAAATTTGATGGTTGGAATCTTCTTCACGAATCAGTCAAATATTTAGTAGGTGATTCTAACCAAAAAGTCTTTGCTAAATCACAAAATGATACAATTAAAGAATTATCTTTTGTCAATTGTAATTTAGTAAATGCTGATGTAAGCTATTTTTCTGATTTAATCAGACTAGAGACAATTGATTTTACAGGTAATAGAATGACAGCAATGCCACCATTATATCGTACTGTTAAAACGATAAATCTTAACAATCAGTTTGATGGTACTAACAAAACCCTCAATAATATTGATGGAATTAGCAGTTATGTAGGGGCCGAGACAATATATCTAGAAAATAATAAAATAGCTTCCTTTAATCCTTTAATTGATTTAACTGAGCATGTAATAAAAAATGTGTTTATTTCCGGAAATAACGTTAACAATAGTGATTTAAATATTAACCATCAATCATTAATTTATGGTACTGATGGGGTTGTTAATCAAACTGTTTACAAGTGGTTACGTGATGAAGGGGTTAATGTATTTAATATATTACCAGCATCAACTAATAATGGTTATAACCTTAATTATTATTATGACGCAAGGGGGAATATAATTAATGAAGTTTATGTTTATAAAGCTAATTACCAAAATATTACAGGTCAAAAGACGGACTTAGTTACTAACGGCTCTTATTATGGAGCAGCAAGAGACGCTCGTGATATATTAGGAAATTCACTAACCATCTACACTAAACAAAATAATGTATTGACACAAGTTAGTAGTGATGAGACTATTTACATGCGCTTACCATTTAACATTGATGGTGCAAGTGCATATGGTTCTGTAATAATTAATTCAATTATGTATGAAGGAATAATCTCAATAGACCGGACAAATATCATTACTATTCCCAATACAATTGGCATTTATAATGTTAATGTTCATTTAATCAATAATGTGGTGAACAATACTCATACAATAAGTAATATTACAAATGGTAGTAAATACGTAATTATCATTAGTATTGACTATTCGGGAATAACAGTATTCCGCGAGATGGTAATTCAAGGAAGGGCAATCGGTGGATAATATGCGGAAAAAAGTTATTACTTCAACCCTAATGATTCTTCTTGCTTTGCTAGCCTTAGGATCTATTACTTATGCTTGGTTGGTTAATACCTATTATCGTGAAACCATTGTTGAAATAACAACTGATAATATTGATAATGAAATAGCACAAGTTTCAGCCGATTTGTATATTGGTAAAGACTTTGATAAAAATGGTGTTCTTGATCAATGGTATGAAGGCAATCAAATTGTTAATCAAGAGACAAGAACAAAAGCAGAATTTTTACAAGGTAATTATTTAATTCAACAAACAAATGAAACTAAAACTTTTGATAACTTAATGGTTGGTAAGATAATAAGTTATAATTTGGTAATTAAGAATGAAAGTAATTATCCAATTAACGTTTGTGCATTTTTTGACAAATTAAATTATCTCAACAATGAAAGCTTAGTGTTATTTGAAATAAATGATATTTCTGTTGATATTTTTAATATAAGTGATTACAATAATAAACTAATTGGCGCTTATTTACCTAGTGATTATACTAATGTAACTTATAGTGATCAATGGATGTATGATTTGCGCAATGGTGATAAGTACTTTGAAGATGTCTCAATTGGTGTTAACCAAATCGCTGAGGTTAAATTTCATATTACTTCAATTACTTATAACGAAGCTTACTCATGCTATCAAGATTATTACAATAACTACTATACTAAACAATATCAAAAATATATTAGTGAAAGTTATAATGATTATTTGGCTGATTACTTAACTAATCCCGCTTATACGGCGGTTAATGATCAATTAGCAAGTATTGCGAATTTACTAACTAGTGAAAATAATACGCAGTTAATTAGTACAATTAATAGCATTATTACTAGTCTTGATGCCTTAAAGGTTAATGAAGAAAATACTACAAAAATCGATAATTTGCTTAGTGGCTTAGATTACCTGCGAAGTATTGACCTAACGAGTACATTAACTGAAATTGCTAGTTATGTAGAACGTTATCGAGAAGAAATATTAAGAGAAGCGTTTACGATTAATAAAATATTTGTTATGATAGAATTTATTACTGATTAAATAATATAGTCAACTCTAGGTCTAAAAGCCTAGAGTTTTTTGCTTTTTATATCAATTTGTTGATGAAGTAGAAACCTTTAAAATAAACAAAAATTATCATATTTTATACATATAGGTACCATATTTAGATCTTTTTCAACTTTTGAAGGATAATAATACTTGTAATCCAACAAATTATTCCTATTATAGATTATTAATGCTTGACAAAACATGAGCATTATGGTAAAATAAGTATATAAAAATGGAATGTTAATGGCAAACCTAGAGAAATCCAGGGACGCAAAGCTATAGGGCCTGAAAATGGTAGCCAGTTGTCATTTGTAATAAATGATGCTGGCTATTTTTTATGTTAAAAAAGCAGAAAGGAGCACAAATGTTTAAGAAGATATTCGCTAATCGATTATTAATCACAACTTTTATTGCATCAATTGCATCACTCTTAGCTTTTGCTGCTACCGGTTTTGCATGGTTAGCAATGACAAAACAGGCTGATACTAGTGGCGCCATTGCCCAAGTAGGCCAATTTGACTCTCGCTATGAGTTTGGACAAATAATTAACAATACCTATGAACCGGGTAAAGCTTTCCAAACACGTGAAGTAATTCCTGGCCAAAAGGTAACTTTTGTTCTATCAGTTTCTAACGACACAGATGCTGCAGGTGAAATAACGGTTTTCTTTTCCAATGTTCATTCTGGTTATGACACTGGTGATGGAACACTTTCGACTGATTATTCAGCAAATCCTGAGAATAAGATTCAATATGCATATGAGTATCAAATACTAAATGCTTATTGGATTCCTTCCCAATCTAGCTTAGAAATGACGGAAGTTAATCAAGAAAATCCATTACCAACATCTGCTGAAATCAATGAGTGGGGTTGGGTAACTTGGACGGATGAGGAGAAACGTACTTACTATGAAACAGGAACATATGAGGGAAACTCAGCCATCCCTAAGAGCTATAATGATACAAAGGCAACTGATACAGATGAAACTGATTATGGTTTACTTAATAATGTACCACTAGATATTAATACGGGTACAAAGTCTGCCTTTGTGATATATTTCCAAATCGAATTTAAGAGTGAAGCTAATTTACCGACATTCTTAGCTGGAACCACAGCTCCTAATAGTAATGTCTATGTAGGTCAACAATTATTAGTTGATAACATTGTAATTGTTTCTAATCAAACATCAGAAAATCAATAAGAAATAAGTACAATTTCTTGAAAGGAGGAGTGATGCACTTGCGAAGTAAGAAACCATTATTACTACTGCTGCTTTTAGCGGTAGCAGCAATATCACTAGTAACCGCTACTTATGCATGGTTTGTAACTGTTGAAAGAACAGGCACAATAACCTTAATCGCTGGTGAGATTAAATATGAACTAGATCCATTATCAGATTATTTAATAACATCTGAAAATGAACTCATCATTCCGGGCGAGGAATTAATGACGCAAGAAAACGGTGCAAATCGTGAATACCAATTAAAGAATCTATCAAGTATCGACACTGAACTACGAATTCAAATATTTGCGAGTTACCGAGATGGAACCGAAACAAGAAAAGTTGAATTTACAGGTTCTCCTAGTGATTTATTAATTGGGGAAATGTCAAAGAACGGTGAAAATCCTCTTTGGGAGTATCGGGCAGTTGATGGTGTTGGTTACTGGTACTATCTAACGGGTGAGGGTGATGCAGGTAAAAACAAAATAGTTGTACCTGATCCGGAAACCGGTGCATTAATTAATGTCTTTACATCATTGATGTTCAATGGTGACACAACAGGAAGTGACTTTGCTACCAAAGATGTAGTAGTCACAATCTACTTACAAGCTAAACAATATGATTTTGTTGCTTGGGAAAACATTGGATTTATTGAAGGATAATCCAAGTAAAAATAAAATAAAAAAAGAATTAAAGGAGAAGAAGAATTATGAAGAAAAAATTAACAATCGTTTTAGTATTATTAGCAGTAGTATTACTTGCAGGAATCGTAGGCACAACTTATGCATGGTTAACAGATCAAAAAGCAGCAACAAACACTTATACAATTGGTGATGTTACATATGATGTAACATTTGGTGCAACATCAGATGGTGTAGTTGTTCCTGGCCAACCTTTATTTGACGCAACCGGATTTGTAATTACCAACAAATCAAATGTAGCATCAAATATTAGAGTTAAATATAGTGTAAGTGAAGTTGGTGTAAATGGAGCAGTTGCTTGTGGAACCAATGCCGCTACTGATGTTATCTTATTAACATTAGCAACTGGCTGGGTGCTTGATGGTGAATATGTTTACTACGGTACAGAAGCTGCACCTACTATAATTCCAGCTGCGACTAATACTACAGAGGGTGTTGCTCTTACAGCAGATCCACTTAGTGGAATGGCATTCAATGGGGCAATTGTTGGAAATACATTCTCTGGTAAAGTGTACACAGTTGCAATAACTGTTCAAGCAAAACAAGCTGATTATGTAACTTGGGCTGATCTTGCATCATTCAGTTTTGAAACTGGTTTAACTGCTTAATTAACATGAGAAAAACAACAACAGTTGGCACTTGGGTGCTTAGAGCGGCTGTTGGGATTGTTTTAGCCCTTCTCATTACAAAAGTAATATTACTAATGTGTGGTATTAAGTCATATGCTGTCAGAACCGGAAGTATGGAACCCGATATTCATCAAGGTTCGCTACTTTACGTAAAAAATATTGATGCAAGCGTTGCACTTGATGTTCTAGCCATTGATGATGACATTACTTACCACACTAAAAACAATGTAATTGTTACGCATCGTATTATCGCTATCGATAAAACAGCAGGAACAATTACAACTAAAGGTATCATTGATGGAGCGGTTGCTGATTCAGCAATCACACCAGATCAAGTTATAGGTATAACAATGGGATCTATTCCGGTAATTGGTTATCTTGTTTTGACTCTTCAAAATAAGTATTTCATAATTGCCCTTATCCTTGTTATCATCTTAGCTTTTGTAATTGAAAAATTAGTAAAGGAATTAAAACATTCATCAAAGCAAAATGCGGAAGTTGAAAATAAAGAAGACTAGTAATAAAAACTAGTAACCTAAGAAAGGTGGTGAAAGCCATGAATAGAAAATTTAAAATAACAATTTTAATATTAGCTATGCTAGTGGCTTTTGCTTCGTTAATAGGTACTACGTATAGTTTCTTAACTGATCAACAACAATCCATAATTGAGTATCAAATTGATACTTTACAGATGACAACAACCGTTACGGGTAATGTTACAATCAACAGTACCTTAACATCGGACTTAGATGACTTAGCTTATATTCATTGTAAAGATGATTTAGTGCTTGATAGATTTAAACTATTAGACGCCATGTCATCAGAAATAAAAATAAATATTGTGTGTAACAACAATATTAATACTAGACCAAATATTAAGATTCCTGAAGTTGAAGGATTGGTTTTCTTCGTAATAGTTGATAGCGATCCGACTAAAGCTATTAATGTTGAAACAACCGATGGTATGTTACGTTGGAAGTATGCTGATAGTGAAACATGGACAACAGTAGCTGACTTTACTAGCCAACTTGCTAGTACGGAAAGTGCACCGTTTACAGCAATGGATACGGCTGTCCGGAGTGCTATTACGACATATAATACCACTACCCTTCAGAATCTATATACAGGAACTAAATTAGGTCCTACAGGAAGTCTTAATTTACGCTTAGTTGTTTGGGGCGATTATTACAATCTTGGCGCGACTTCTGCCACTAGTCAAGCCAACTATTTATCCCAAACATTTACGATTGCGATGAATATTAAAACTGTTCAAGCAATTGATGATTATGGAGGAACATTAGATTATGCAAATGATTAAAATAAAACATAATGCTTTACTTTGCTTATTTGTAGCAGCTGTTGTTCTTCTGGTATGTCTAACAAGTGGCACATTAGCCTGGCTATCGGCCGAAGCTAATCGTAATTCTAATATCAATATTGGTGACTTTGAAGCAAAAGCAATTCCAACTATTGACGGTCAAAACCTCTATACAGTTGATGGATTGTTTGATGAAAATAAAGGTATTCTATCTTTGAATGGCGTTTTGAAGAGTAAGTATACTGCTGCTGAACAAGTCGGTGAATACTTTGTCGAAGATTTGCATTTAGATGTCTTAGTAAATACGGACATTCGTGCATATCTAAGAGTGAAGATTAACACTGAATGGACTTTAACAAGAACTTATATAACTGTTCAAAGAGATCCTGTTGTCGAAGCGGTTTACGCTTTAAGTGATTTTCCTTACAATCTAGTTCCTAATGCGACATCAACCGTCGAATTACCAACTAGTGATTGGATGTATGATCAAGCAACTGGTTATGCCTATTACACCAAAGTCATTGAAAAAGGGTTAAATACAATTCCATTTACTGATGGAGCTATTGGTTATAATACGTCAGTTAGTCGTAACTACGTAGAGACTTGTTTAGCTTCAATCGGGGTTGTTTTAGAATTAGTGCAAGCTAATCGTTATGAAGCAATTTGGAATATTTCCCAGTTACCATGGGAGGCATAATATGAGAACAAAAAGAATAGTTAAAAACTTTACGATGATTGGGTTAACAATCATCTTAGTAATTATATCAGTTGGTTTATTTGTTGGTAATATTGCTCCAAACAAAGAATTACTGAACAAAAAACAACTCGCTGCGACTTCTTGGAATAGTAGTCTATCGGAGATTGTGACAATAGAAGATGATGATACCGTAGTATATTTAGATATTGATGAACTATACACGATTAGTGGTAATACTATGACACCGCGTAATCCTGTCGGTATTGTTAATGCACAAACGGTTATTAAGATTAACAATGGTCTTGACCTTTACTATTTTGGTGAGCTTTGTAATAGTGAATATAAAAATTCTTACTTAACTTATCACTACGTACTTGGTCAAAACATTGATTATACTGAAGCATCAAGAACATTCAAATTAATCAAGCCAATTGGTTGGGGAAGTGCACCTTTTAGTGGTATCTTTGATGGTCAAGGTTTTATTATCTCAGACTTATTCTTCTATAAGATCGATGATGCTACTGACTATGCTAATCACTTCTTAGAAGATGAAGAAAACTATCTAGAATATTTCGCTCTATTTTCCAAAAATACGGGAATAATCCGTAATGTTGGTTTTGTCGACGCAAATAATATTCAAACTGTCGATATCTTTGGTGAATATTTCTTCTCATCAACTTCAACAGTTGTTGGGGAAAATCGGGGAACAATTGACCACGTATTTGTTCAAGACTTAAGAGGTGATAATGCTGGTATAACTTGTGAAGGTTCATACACCATTACGGCTCCTCTTGCTGGCTTTAACTACAAGGTTGTCCCTACAGATAATCCAGTAATTTCTAACTGTTATGTTGCTGTTAACTACATTACCTCAACATCAGTTATTCTATCGGATGCGAGTCACCGTTATCCGTTTATTATCAGTAATACTTCAGAAGTTGGATCAGGTACATTAACTAATGTTTACTATGATGAAGAGATCATCTATCATACTGATTATATGCGTTATGATGGTATTACACCATTACAAACTACTGACTTCCAAAATCTTACTAATTTTAATGTTGATAATAACTGGTATACCAATGCAACATATACAAGTGAAACTGGATCAACTAACTACAATAGTTATTTACATTTAGTTTATCCTAACTTATTAGGATTTGATGTGCGTATTCATAACAATAAGAATTATTTTGTTATTAATTCAGCACCAAAATTAATTTATTTTTCAAACGTTTTACAATATTCTCCTTTTAGAATAGCAAATTATTTAATAACTGATACCTGCGATATGGCAATGGTTTCTGACGGAGCATTCCTTCTATCCAACAATATCTTCCAAGGCACCCTTGATGGCAGTGTCCAAGATAATGTGGACGCTCTTAGCGTAGTGTTTGCTGATGGTAATACCTCAACAAATTCCGCTATCATAAATCTAAACATCTATGAAGGTATCTCATATAATGGTTACCACAACTATGGTCTATTCGGGGCCTTAGGTGGAACTATTCAAAACTTAAATATTTACAATGTTAATATCATTCCTCAAGATTTAGTAGGTTATGGCGCAAATAGTTTCTCCGAAATTACTAACTTCGGAATCTTATGTGGTGATTTAATCGGTGGTACAATTGACAATGTCAATGTCGAAGGAACAATTAACATTAATTCTGGTAGTACTGACAACTACATGGGAACTGTTTACGCTGGTGGTATTGCGGGATACTCCGAAAGAGGTATCATAAGAAATTCAACAGCTAGTGGTAAGATTATTGGTAGCTTACAAAGTGTTACTACTAACTTAACACCTTCAGCAATCGGTGGTATCTTAGGCTACAACAATAACTGTAATGAAATCTCTAACTGCTTAAGTGCTGTCGAGATTGAAGCAATTCGCTATCGCACAACTACAAACATTCATCAATATGTTGGTGGTGTTATTGGTTATGCCCTATCGAACAGTTCATATGAATTACAAAACAATGGTAACATTTATGTTGGCGTTACCTTAGCTAATAAATCTTATAACGAAGCTAATGCTTATTACTATGGTAGAATTTACATGGGTGGTGTTATTGGTTTATTACAAAATGCAACAGGTACTAATGGTTTATATCTTAACAATGCTGATTTATATTACTATGTTAATGATAATAATTATCGCACCTACATTTCTGGTGTTATGAATGTCATTTCAACTGTTGCTATGCCATATGATGTGACATCATCAGAAACAACTCCCGCTGCTATTCAAGCGGCCGTAGATGCTGTTAATGTGTTTAGTTTCTCAAGTGTTTCTAGTAGTGGAACACTTTACATTGAAAACCAATTATCGGCTTCTAAACAAACAGCAAAACTAGAACTTGCTCCTGATAGTACTATTACGAATGGTATTGACATTCGCGCAGCAGGTTTAGTCTACTCCTATTTAACACAACTTGATTTTACGGGTTTATATACCTTAAACTTCAAGTATTCAGCAAATTATCGCTGCACCCAAGCTGGTGGTGTCTATACCGTAGGTACCATCCTTGATAAAGCACAATATCTAGCATTAAGTATTGAAGAACGAGCTAAGTTTGTCTTTGTCGAAGATACTAAACCAACAAATGGTGCTCAAGAGATTGACGTTTCGATGCTTGATGAATATGCTCCGTGTGTCAATTCTGATAACAAAGTAACCAAAATTAACAGTACTATGTATGTTGAAACTAACCAATTATTGGCAAGTTCTCAGACCTTCCATTTTGATACCCCAACAATTGAAACACACATTGATGTAAAACGGGGTTACAATTATCGTAATATTAGCTATATAACTAATAAAACAGTTTTATTCTATACTTTACAATTATCAGGTAATTTAAATGGTCGAAATTTCTCTGTTGATAACTTGCGTAATGATGGTGACATCAATCTATTATTCTCGGTTGCATCTGCTAGCACCTTAATTAATGCGTATCAAAATTATTATGGTGATGATAAGAAAATTAAGCTATTTGGCTGTTTAGAAGAAATCAACCTTGATTGCCGTGCTACTAATGTTTACAATGGTGGTGATATTACTATTTCATCCACAGCGACTACCCAAAATGATTTAATGGTTGTCTTTAGTTTGTATGTAGCTGGTATTTGTTATAAAAACGTTGGTAATGATGATTCTGTTACGGATGAAGGTTTGATGTTATCATCTGGCTATGTTGGAAGTCTTCATAATAGTATTAACAATGGTGACATCCGTGTAACAAATGAGGCTGGAAAGTCTGGATACTTCTATGGCCAATCGAGAATCGGCGGTATAACTTGCTTTAACTGTTCAACCATTTCATCAAGTTATAATCTTGGTGACATAAGTAACATTAACTATGTTTATGCACCAAGTGCTACATATGGTTCATATGGAGGTGAATTTGAGGTTGAAACAGGTGGTTTCTGTTTCATCATGCAAAATGACCCATTAAATGAAAATGGTACCCTTTATACTAGAGCCAATATCATTGACTCGGCTAATAATGGTACTATCATAAGTGCCACAACTTCAACTGGTGGTTGGATTAACGCGGGCGGTTTTGTTGTTCGTAATGAGCGCTGCGAAAGTGGTCCGACAATTGAAAATGACACTACTTTAAATGTTAATCCAAACGAACAAAGAATTGAATATTGTATTAATTATGGTGATATCTATGCTTACAACCCACGTACCAATCAAAATGACGCTTTAACTGGTGATGAACCAGACTGTAAAGCAGCTGGTTTCGTTTGCTTAGGGGTTTGTACCATTGTCGACGTTATTAACTATGGTAAAATAATGTCTAACAAAGTTGCAGGTGGAATGTATGGCTATGTATTCTTCTCACGTATGATAGCTGGCTCCACTATTGAAACTGCTAATGGAACTAAAGTGTACATTGCCAATGCCATTAACTATGGAGCAATTGCGAGATTTGAATTTGGTGATGAAGTTGTTAATAACTTAATTGCTGGAACAACTGACAATATTACTGCACTTCCATATAACAGAACATACCCAACAGGAGCCTTAATCGGGATGGCACGAAGTGCCGGATATAATAATGCCACGTACCGAACATCAGTTGTATTTAACTGTTTAAATATCAAAAACCTTGTTAATTTCTACGATGATGCTAATATGGTTGGTAGAACTGCCTTTTTTCATGGTATGAATGATACCAATTCTTACACAAACTTTGAAACTAACATGAATGCAGGTGACTACACAGCTGTTACTAATGCCTTTAGATACATGGCAACTACTAAAAATATCGATTCATCACCATACCCATTTGGCAATTGTGATGAATCAACTTGGCAAGCCAATGGTACCACTTATGGTATTAAAGCCTATTACAAGAGTACTGAAGTTGGAGATACAACGGTTGCTGATACTTATTCAAAAGCTTACAATGGTGGTATCTTCAATACTAATTATACACTGCGTTCTGCCCCTGCTTTACTTGATGTAAATGGTAATGTGGTAACTGATCAAACGCTTGCTGACCCAAATAATACTGATAACTTTATTGCCGACTACATTCAATTTGTACCTTACAGTAAAGTTAATGAGTACTTAATTGATAAGATTAACCTAAGTGCTAATATTTATGAGAATGCCGTTAGCGCATTATTAGAAAATGCCGAAGCTCTTGATAAAGTTGTTGTTGCATATTTGAATGATTCAAATGACACGCAAATCAACACTATTTATAATGCGGTGCTTAGCCATTCATCATTTAATAGTGCAAAGACATCATTGCATGCAGATTATAATGCATTAGTGTCATTATTAAGTGAGCTAATGGCAAATCACCCTAATGATGATGCTATCTACAATGTCTTAATAAATATTATCAATGCGTCTGGCGCAACACCAACTAGTTTGTTTGGCTCAAGTGATGCTTTATACGAGGTAATCGTACAAGCATTAAGAAATGTTCCAGCTGCTAATCCTATTTACGCTACTTTATTTAATACACTTATAAACAATCCGACATATCTAGCAAACTATATTGCTACTCAGCCAGCAGAAGAAGTTTCAACTAATGTAGCTGCATACTTAAACGCTTTATCTGCTACTGATCGTGATACGCTCTTTACAACTCTTTGTGAAAACACATATATTGTTGAGGCATTAGCATCTGCTACATATGATCACAATTCCCTATTTAATACTTTATTAGCCAATGTTGACAGTGCTGTTATTACTAGCTTGTATAATGCGGCTAGTGGGGTAGCTACTCCTGATGCTAATTTCTTAGCTTCAGCTGCGGCAGGATTAAGTAATGCTAACTTAACAACTGTTCTAAATTATTTATTAACTAACATTACAACAATAACTAATACAACAGTTAATAATGATAAGAACAACTTTGGTTTATCAAGTAATGGTAAAACAGAAGTGTTATCTAATCGTTATAATACTACAGCTAATATTACAAATATTTATACTGCTGCTACGACAACTGACGCAACAAGAGCAGCTCTATATAATAATCTTAAAACTAATCATCCTGATGTATTTAACATCTTGATGAGTGGTATAGAAGCAGAGGGCTATGTATACATTCCAGCTGATGCGGTGACTATTAATACTCAATACGCATCTGAAGTAGAGGGTCAAGGACAATTAATTGATAGCACTCGTGGGAGTGTTGTAAATGATAATTATAATAGCACTGGAGCAGAGGTGTATACTGGTAAGTATACTAATACTTCCGGCGCAACTATTGCCAACAAAACACTAGCTACTTTCACTTGGTGTAATACAAGTGCTTTAGATCGATATCGTTGGAATTCGAATCGTATGCAACCCGTGACAAGTACTTGGTATACACCTAATTTTCAAAAAGATGTATCTTCAAGTGTTATTTCTTATGTATATTACACTCTTAACGGAACATATTATCAGAGTCCTACATATGGTACATATGTACGCGTACCAAACACTCAAGGTACTCCTTATAGTGATTTAACGGTACTTAGTGCCATAAGTGATAGCTCAAAAGCAACAATAATGACTAGAATGATGACTAACTATAATACTCTTTCTGCTACTGATCGGGCTATTACTGATGCAGTTCTTGCTGATTATTATTACAGCAGTGCAACCCTTACTAAAGCACATTTTAGTAGTTCTGTCGCTGATTTAAGTGCTGCAGATAAATTAAGTATGGTTCTATACTTAATTAGAACATATCCGGCAGCTGCTACTTATTTCACTGGTGTCTTAGATACTTATCTAGACGAAAGATCAATAATCACTGCTACCGCTGCTTCTAACAGTACATATTATGTAACGGTTATGAATCAGATTGCGAGTGGTTTGACTGCCACTGAAAAGATGGCTTATATAACAGCGATTACTGGTAATTCTGACTCGGCCGCAGCAATATGTTATAAGGAACAATTAAGTACGATTGCTGATACTGATACTGAGAAAAAAGAAGTGATTATGAGAGCTGCTTCTAATGATTTAGATTATTTTGAAGATATGCTATCAACATTTAAAGCTAATGGATTATTAGAAAATAGTGATGTACTATTGTACTTTAATGCTTTAATTGCACCTACTGGTAATCGTACTTACTTAGATACGCTTATTAATAGTTTGACACTTACTCGGGAAGACAAGATTGCTTTGATTGGTGCTTATGCAAGTCATGATGCAACGTTACTGCGCTATGTTATGAATACGTATTATGGTGTTAATCTAGATAGTAATGATTATGAGAACTTATTGAATGCAGTTGCTACTAAAGCTAATCTTGATCAATCACAGTTTACTGACTATGTTGGTATTTATGCTTTAGCTAGTTCATATGGTATTCAAAATGGTATGTTTATTCCTGATAATATTAACTTAATTAATCTAGACCCATATGAGATTGATGGAGCAAATGAATATAACGACCCTACTTGGCGTGGTGGTACGTTAGAAGATCCAAATGCTTATTTGATGACAGATACTGACAAAGTTAACTATAAGGTATTCTACATGATGAAGCAATTGAAGAAATCTATTTCAACTGTTGTCTTCAAAATTGAGCTTGTTGATGATGTCACTAATCCTGATTTGGTTGTTACTAATGATATTGATACTGATTATGACATTGAAAATAGTGTGATTGATTTCTATATTCCAAGTAATGCTGATGAATTGAAGCAAGATTACTTATACATTAATACGAGTGATGGCAGTTATGAACTTGCCTTCAGGGCTAGTTTCAACACAACTCCGGCTATCGTTATTAATGGAACAACTGAAACATATAGCGTTGGTGATATAATCACACAAGACTTTGTGGTTCAAGCTGAAGATACGACAGTTACTCAAGAATATACTGTACGTATTCATGTAACAGCTCCAAAATCAGTTGATAGTTTGAATAGTATCGTTATTAATGGAGCAACACAATTAGTTGTTGGTACTAACTACTCAATAATTGATAGAAATGCTTTACTAACATATGCTGGTGCTAGTGCTCCTTATGTTCATGCAGAAGCAGGTAAGATTGCTGTTTCATATAACACATACAACATTCCTGGTGGTACTGACATGGCTGGTGCATTAAAGCTTTACTCATATAGTAATAATAACACTTATCCTACTAACTTTACGAATATTCTTGATTACTGTACACCGGTTAGCAATGAACTTTGGCATCTAGATGATGCAACAAGTAATAATGGTATTGTTAATATGGAAGAAGATGCCCGCTATTACATTGGTACAGGTGAATATAATGGTTCTTGGGTTATCATGAATGGCAATGTAGTTGCTCGTCAAGCAATTGGGGAATTAACATATGATGTTGCTTTTAATGATCAACTTCCAGGTGGCATTTATATGCTTGAATTTATCGTTAATGCGGAAACTAAGTATTATACTATTTTCCAAAAAGAAAGCAGTAGTGCAGCTGATGTATTATTCATTTCATACAATAGCTCAAGCTTCGATAATGTTGACCGCTTAAATAGCAATGTTAATAGTCCGTCAACTGTTGAATATGGCCAAACCATTACGGCTTCCTTACTACAAGAGTTTGATGATTACGCTATAGTTAGCGCTGATTCTAAATATCAGATTACAACAACGCTTGGTACGATGCTAGATATTACAATATCACCACGCGCTCAAGGTTACACAGTTGGTAATGTTAGTTGGACACGGACAGATGGTTACATTACTTATGCTGTTCCGATTACTGTTACGGCTGAAAATGGCACGACAAAACTGTTTACTTATTACTTAAAAGAAGCAACACTAACTGGTGATTTGACATCAACTTATGAAGATGGTCGTACAATCTTTGATAGTAATACGACTACCCCAAATGTCTTTGATTATAGTTTTGCTAAGTATAGCAGTCCTTCATATAGTGTTTACTATGATATGAATAATTTCTATTTTGAAGGCGATAGTCAATACTTAAGCATTGAATTAACTAATGCAGAAGCAATTCTTAATACACTTAATGAAGACTACATGGAAGAAATTGATAGGGTTGCTTTTGATGGTATGACACTTCAAGCAATTGATGCTTTGAGTGATGCTGAAAAGTTAACAAGACGCATTGCTGCTTTAAAGACTTTAGCATTTGTTACAACGGTTACCGAAGGTGATCATGTAATGATTGACTTTATGGCAACTGCACCTAGTGCAACTTATCAGTTCGCTGTTACTTACCAAAATAGTAATGAATTCACTGCTGGTGATAATATCAGTTGGACTTATGACTTTGATGCTATTTATATCACCAAGGACAAGAACTTAGATAGTTATTTAGAAGCAATTTCCTTTGTATCTGATACCGTTGTTACGGCACTAGATACCATTGCCTCACCAACAACGGTTGCGGTATTTACCGATCCTGCAACACCAGTTGCTGGCTATGTTGACTATAACACATTAGTTGCCAATCTAAATGGTGAACGGCGAATCATCAGTTTGCCAAGTAAAATCTTCTATAATGAATATGACCAAGATATTAATAAGCAAGATGAAATTTACATTATTGGTCTAGTTGATAGAACAGCTATTTCAGAGTACTCACCAACCTTTACTTTGCCTGAAGATAGTTACATTTACTTAACAACTACAATTAATAACGTGGTTTATCGCCGAGTTATGTATGAGTATACAAATAATACAAGTGGTACACCGGTAACAGAAGCTGAAGTATTCTTAGTGAATGAAGCTGGCACAAGTATTGTTACTAATGATGGTACTGTTATTGCAACAGGTGTTGATGTGTCGACATTCACATATAATGGTATTGTCTACACAGTTTCCGATTATGCTGGTACAAGTAACACCGCAAACATTGGTTTACTATTTGACTTCTCGAATATGAAAGAAGTTAGTGGTGTTGCTGGTATTAATGAAGAGTTTAACTATGCGAATTATCGTGTTTATTCAGAAGCATTTGATCCTAATAATGTTAATGTTTTACACTATACTGACTTCAAAATATCAGTACAAGATATTACTAACAATGTTATCATCAATGTTTTCATTGAGTTAGACGACACCATGAGTGCCGCTGATCAAGCAAATTTCACAAATACTGTGTATAACCGTTATTTATTCTTACTATTAAGTAATTTCCAAGCAACGGAAGAAAATCCAACAGTTTATGATCAATTCAATAACATGATGGGAGCCTTCGTTTATTACGATAGTGCAACCAGGGTATTTACGATTACGAAATATCGAACCAATACATCAGGCCGTTATGAAATTGATTTTGATTTACCAGACGGTTTCACCTTCTCATTTGAAGCTTTCAAAAAGGGTGCCTATGTAGATAATGGTGTAGCTGGTGAAGACTTGGATATTCTTAATTCCATTACCTCACAGGTTATCGATTTGTACATTAAAATTGAGAAATCTGCTGCTGTAACAATTGATTGGGGACAACACTTCGAATCTAAATTAACGGAATATGTTCCTGCATAAAACTAAGCCCCAGGGTTACTTGGGGCTTTTCTTACGCACCCGTTAGTTGATTTTCTAGCCTTTCACTTGCCATTTTTGGTCCATTATGGTATAATATTCAAATGAAAAGGAGGTGTTATCTATGAGTATGTCGAAAAGAGGATATAAATACATTTTTAAATTGTTTTTTCATTACTTACCATTAATTATCATTAGTATCACATTGGCATTTGTGGACTCAGCTGGTTACACATATGTACCTTTGTTTATTCAATATATTATTTCCGCTCTTGAGACAGGTATAGGTGATGCTAACTTGCCGGCTTGGCTAATGAATATATTTGCTTTAGGCGGTACTGATGTATTAAGAGTGGTAATTTACGCAGCTGCTGGATTATGTATTTATCAAATCCTCAGAGCTCTTTTGAAAGTAGTAACAGGTATTTTCCGTTCCTATTTAGGTGAAAGAATTGCTCATAATATTCGTCGTAGTTTATATGAACACATTCAAACACTACCGTATTCCTACCATAATGGAGCAGATACGGGTGATTTGATTCAACGGTGTACATCGGACATCGATATGGTTAAAAATTTCCTAAGTCGTCAAATGCCAGAAATATTCTCGGTATTAGGCGTCATCATTTTTGCAATTTACCAAATGGCTCAAATTCATGTTAGTTTAACATTAGTTTCACTAGTTATTGTGCCAGTTGCTTTTACAAGTTCGTTTATTTTCTGTCGTTATGTTCAACGCAAGTATGAAAAGATTGAAGAATCAGAAGCAAAATTAATGACAATCATGCAAGAAAATATTGCTGGTGTGCGCGTTGTTAAAGCTTTTGCTAATGAAAAACATGAACTTGATCGTTTCGCTGTTCAGAATAAAGATTATGCTGATCAAAACTTACGTTTAAATAAAGTGTCATCTGTTTACTGGGGATTCAGTGATGCTACCACCATGGTTCAATATATGTTGACAATGGTAGTTGCGATTAGTATTGTTAGTAACAATCCATCCTCAATTAGTCTAGCTGGTGTAACAGCCATCATGGCTTTAGTTGGCTCATATATTTGGCCCGTTCGTGGTTTAGGTCGTATCATTGGTGATATGGGTAAATGTGCGGTATCGGCTGGTCGTATTTATGAAGTCCTCTCAGAGAATAGTGAATATGAAGTTGATGGTACTGAAAGACCGGTTATTACGGGTGAAATTGAATTTAAAGATGTTACTTTCAAATTTGATGATACCACTAATCAATTACTAAAAGGCATTAGTTTTAAGGTAAAAGCTGGCCAAACAGTGGCAATTGTTGGTAAAACGGGATCAGGTAAGAGTACTATTGCCAAACTATTAACACGCTTAAGCGAGTACAATGATGGCGAAATCTTACTGGATGGTGTGAATATCAAAGACATCGACAAGAAGTACTTACGTCAAAATGTTGGTTTAGTATTACAAGATCCATTCTTGTTCTCACGAACAGTTTATGAAAACATTGCGATTACCGATAAGAGCATTGAACCTGATAAAGTTCGTAAAGCTGCTCGGATATCAGCAATAGAACATGACATCAGTGGTTTTGAAAAAGGCTATGATACAGTGGTTGGTGAAAAAGGAGCTACCCTTTCGGGTGGTCAAAAGCAAAGAGTGGCAATTGCTAGAATGCTTTTGAAAGAAAAACCAATTGTCATTTTTGATGATTCCTTAAGTGCTCTTGACACCGAAACAGATTTAATGGTTAGACGTGCATTAAAAGAACGTGAACACGCATCAACAATGCTAATCATTACTCATCGTATTACCACAGCGAAACAAGCTGACTTGATTGTCGTAATTGAAGACGGATTAATTTCCGAAATTGGTACGCATGATGATCTTGCTAATAAACCAGGTTTATATCAAAAGCTTTGGGATATTCAAGGAAATTTGGAAACCGAATTCTTAAAAATGTTAAGTGAAGGAGGTGCCAACAATGCATGAAGATGAAGAATTAGTCGTCGAGAAGTTTAAGTTTAGTACTTGGAAAAAGATTTTTAAGATAATTTTAAGATCAAAAAAAGCCATTGTTTTAATGCTTTTGTCAATCACTTTAACTGCGTGTGTTGACATTTGCTATCCGCTTTTAAATCGGTATGCCCTTGAGACATTCTTTGGGGAAACACCTGATTTTAGCAATATGTATATTGTCTTTGGACTTTATGCATTAGTTGCTGTACTCACCGGTTTTAACGTTTGGATGTTTATCCGTTCTGCTGTTATTGTCGAAGAAGCAACTACATATGAGATTAGAATGCAAGCATTCGATCGTTTACAACAATTATCATTCTCATACTTTGATACAACTCAATCTGGTTGGATAATGGCAAGAATGACTTCTGATGCTAGGAAATTATCATCAATCATCTCATGGGGCTTAATTGACCTCGTGTGGGGTATCGCGGTAATGTTTGGTATTTTAGTTGTTTCATTCTTTGTTAATTGGCGTTTAGCATTAATTCTGCTAGCGTTATTACCAGTCTTTATGGTGATTGCCATATTGTATCGCCGAAAGATTCTTAAAGAATATCGTGATGTTCGGAAGATTAATTCAAGCATTACTGCTTCTTATAACGAAGGTTTCATGGGGGCTAATACCACCAAGACCCTTGTTTTAGAAGATGATAATGCGCATGAATTTAGACTCTTAAATAACAAGATGCGTCATCGCTCAATTAAAGCAGCGGTTTGGTCTTCATTATTTTGGCCAACTATCTTAGCTCTTGGTTATGTTGGTGTTTCAATTGTTAGTGGCGTCGGTGGTGACATGGTATTAAAGGGCGGCTTAACTGTAGCTACTTTATACCTCTTCATTAATTACTCAATTAATTTCTTTGACCCAGTTATGCAGATTGCTCGGGTTCTCGCGGACTTCCAACAAGCACAAGCATCAGCCGAAAGAGTCATTGCTTTAATTGAAACCGAATCAGATATTAAAGATACACCAGAAGTAGTTGAAAAATATGGTGACATCTATAACCACAAAATCGAAAATTGGGAAAAGATTCGGGGTGACATTAACTTTAAAAATGTATCCTTTAAATATAAAGGTACTGAGCAATATGTTTTGAAAGACTTTGATTTAGATATTAAAGCTGGTCAAATGATTGCTTTTGTTGGTGAAACCGGTAGTGGTAAGAGTACAATTGTTAATCTAATTTCGCGTTTTTATGAACCAACCGAAGGGGAAATTCTGATTGATGGCTTGTCTTACAAAGAACGTTCTATCTCTTGGTTACATGCAAACTTAGGTTATGTTTTACAAGCACCTCAATTATTTAGTGGTAGTATCGCTGATAACATTCGTTTTGGTAAATTAGATGCAACCGAAGAGGAAATTATTAAAGCTGCAAAACTTGCTAATGCCCATGATTTTATTGTAAAACTCGATAAAGGCTATGATACATTAGTTGGTGAAGGTGGTAGTAAACTCTCTGTTGGTGAAAAACAATTAATTTCATTTGCCCGTGCGGTTGTTGCTGACCCAGCTATTTTAGTTCTAGATGAAGCAACATCATCAATTGATAGTGAAAATGAAAAAGTCATTCTTTCAGCAATCGATACGGTAATGAAGCAAAGAACTAGTTTAGTTGTTGCCCATCGGTTATCAACGGTAGTTAATGCTGATAAAATAATAGTCTTAAAAGATGGTGTTATTTTAGAGCAAGGAACACACAAAGAGTTATTAGCTAATCGTGGTTACTATTTTGAATTATATAAGAATCAATTTTTACAAGAACTTGAATCACAACTTATTAGTGAGATTTAAAAACAAGAAGATGAATAGTGGTATTCATCTT
>CAYJAQ010000004.1:0-48506 GCA_964368275.1 uncultured Staphylococcaceae bacterium | reverse complement strand
ACACAAAAAAGGTTGAAAAATCAACCTTTTTTTCTTTTATATACTTCAAAAATATATTCATCATGGGAATCACTTGTTACTAATTCAAACGCATTTTCATCATACTTTGGAAAAAAGACATCACCAGAATACGCTTTTAAAATTCTAGTTATGTACAATTTATCAACATATGGTAACATCATTTCGTATATCATTCGTCCACCGATGACAAATACTTCTTCTTCATCATGTTGAGCTAAGAAAACTGGTAAATCATTAACGACAATTCCCCCGCCTGTTAGGACCTTTTCATAAGTTAAAACATAGTTTTTCCGGTTAGGTAAGGCATGTCCCAGACGATTTACAATTGACAAATAAGTATTATAACCCATAAAGACTGTTTTACCATTAGTCGTTTTTTTGAAGTATTTTAAATCTTCTGGATAATACCAAGGCAAATCATTACCACTACCTATGAGCCCATTTTGCCCGATTGCTACAATAATTGAAAACATTAGACAGCCACCGTCCCTTTTATCCCTTTATATGGATTATAATCTTCTAATACAAAATCTTCGAATTCAAAATCTTCTATTTTTTGTTGATTACCATTAATAATCATCCGTGGTAATGCTTTTGGGGTGCGTTTCAATTGCTTGTCAATTTGCTCCATATGATTTGAATAAATGTGGGCGTCACCAATTGTATGCACAAATTCACCTACTTCTAAATGGCAAATTTTAGCAATCATCATTGTTAATAAAGCATAGGAAGCAATATTAAAAGGAACTCCTAAAAATATATCAGCACTTCTTTGATATAACATACAAGATAATCTACCATTTTGAACATAGAATTGAAACATCATATGGCAAGGTGGTAAAGCCATCTTGTCAATTAATGAAGCATTCCAAGAATTAACAATAAGGCGGCGGGAATCGGGATTTATCTTAATTTCATCAATAACTTTTTGAAGTTGGTCAACTGCGTCACCATCAGCACTCGAAAAAGCTCGCCATTGCCGACCATAGACAGGACCTAAATTACCATATTGCTTAGCAAAATCATTATCAGTACGGATTTTTTCAACGTATTCTTCTAATGTTTCACCTTGATAAGCTGGTGATTGTTGATATTTTTGATAAGGCCATTCATTCCAAATACGGACATCATGCTCAACTAAATAGCGAATATTAGTATCACCTTTTATAAACCATAATAATTCATAAATGATGGATTTCATGTGAACGCGTTTTGTGGTTAAAAGTGGAAAACCTTCAGCTAAATTAAAACGCATCTGATAGCCAAAATATGATAAGGTACCAGTATTGGTACGATCATTCTTGTAAGTACCTTTTTCAAGAACAGTTTTACATAAATCGAGATATTGTTTCATGGGCTACTCCTTTTTACGCTATTATAACAAAAAGACTTTTATTTTTCAAGGAAAAAAGCATCACAAGATGCTTTAGTTCTAAATACTTGATCTAGAAGAACGTAATTCGTTCGCCGATAACTTCCAAAACCGTGATTGTCTTTTTAATGTCTTCTTCTTTGGAAAAATAGATTGTCGAATCACGGGATGCGATGCGCCCTTTAATACCGACTACTGAACCTTTTTTACAATATTCCGCCGTATTATTAGCAATACCTTCCCATAATACACATTTAATAAAATCTGTATCATATTCACCACCCATATTTTTGTATCCACGCGTTACTGCGAGTGTTACAGTACAGACACTTGTTCCACTTTCGAGAACTTTTACCACGGGATCTTCAGTCAATCGACCAATTATAATAACATTATTTATCATCTTACCTCCTCTCTACTTTTTCTATTAATGAGTTGCATTGTCATTATACCAAAAGTAAAGCAAATAAGCAAAAGCCTTATTTTAAATATTCAGTATTCTCACAACAGATTATTATCAAAAATAGTCATATTGTCTAGGCAGCATTTTAAAAGATGATTTGCCTTTTACTAAGATTGCAAAAAAACAGTAATATAGGTATAATAAGTATTTTTTCATTATTATAGGTAATAATAAAATAAAAATGAGGTGTGCTATGAGAAAAAGTTTATCTTCAAATATAATGTTATTTATTTTAATAGCAATATACAGTACCAATACAGCAGGCATAAGTGTTACTTCATTAATTATGCAAAACACCGGTAAATCAGCTTGGATGATTCCGCTAATTGTTTTACCTATTGCGATTATTTTAATATTATTTTATAAGCCATTAACAAAAGCTCAGAAAGTAAAACTTAAAAGCAACAAATTATTTCGTACGATATTTATTATTTATGCATTTCTTTCTATCGTAATTCTAATTTTTTATAGTTCAGTAATTATATCTACTTGGTTTTATGATAAAACTTCTATTTATGTCTTCATCATTGCTAGTAGTTTACTAATCGCGGGGTTATCACTTTTTACGAATAATACGCTTATTAAGACAGGTATTATTCTTTCAGTTAGTTTCATAGCTACTATTGCTATTACTATTGAAACGGTTTTGCGTCATGATTTTTCTTTATTACTGCCAATTGACTATCCCAATATGGAATTTGTTGCGAGTAACATCTTTAGTATTTTAATCTTGTTAATGATTTTACTAGATGGTTTTATTTATGTTTTATGTGATGAGAATTTTCAAAAACCACTTTCGAGAAAGGTTCTAATATATAGTGTGCTATTTATCGCTTTTCACGTGATTATTCAAATTGTTGATAATTATGTAATGTTTAACTATCAGTACTTTGACAATATCTTTTTACCATCAATTCAACGCTACTTTATGCATGGTGGTAAACGCTATATTGATCACTTTGACATCATTTTACTTAGCTTATTAATGGTAACACTCCTATATAAAGGTAGCCTTTACTTAATTTTATGTAAAGGATTATTTCCTAAGAAGATGGGTATTACTATGGCAATTATGACAGCGTTTTTCGCTATTTGTGGCTGTATTATTTTAATCAAAGATCAAAAAATAATTAAGCCTCTGTTTATAGTAGCAGCTTGTACAATTATTTTAATCTACATAATTATTGTAAGTTACCAATTTATTAAAAAGGAGAACGAAAATGGGCTTGTTTCTAAAACGAATTAAAGACGATTATGCCAATAGTGCTGATACTAATGTTATTTCCTTTGAGCATTTAAAGCACCAATTTATTTTTATTTATTTAGAAAGCATGACTGAGATTGGGGAATTTAATAAGTTTTTTTTCGAAAAGATTAATAAATCAAACTACCGAAGTCTTGCTACCGAAAACCCCGGTACAATTGAAGTATTGAATGATACTAGCACAGATCATATTAGTAATTGTATCTATAATGGAATGATTGTTTTTGCGATTGACGAGAAGTATTTTTACAAAGTTAATCTCCAAAAAAAGCCTCTACGCAGTATTTCTAGTAGTGTACTAGACCCTCTAAATCTCTTTGCTTCACAGGATGGCTTTATTGAAGATGCTAAAATCAATATAGCATTAGTAAGAAAACGGTTAAAGACTAATGACTTAATAGTAAAAAGATTAGAAATAGGTGAGAAAGGTAAAAATATTGTTTATATTACCTGTCTAAAAGAACATGATAAGCATTTAGCAGAAGTCGTAGAGCGCATTAATAGTATTACTCCCGATGTAGCTATTTCCATTAACACTATTAGTGGTGTTTTTCAGGTTAGTCGTTTTATGCCTACGGTTCTAAACACTGGCTCACCTGAAACATTTTGTCACTCACTTTCCCAAGGCCGTATTGGTGTTATCCTCGATAATTCGCCAACAGCCTTAATTGTGCCCGTAAATCTTTCATACTTTTCAACCATGAAAGATGAAATAGGAACTCCTGGTTTTTATGCTATTCCTACGCGTATTTTCATGTTAATCTTTTTTATTATTTCTATTTTTATCTTAGGGTTATTCATGGCTATTGTTAACTATCATACTAACACCCTTACTTTATCACTCCTAGTTAATATAAAACTAACCGAACGAGGAACAACCTTACCGATGTTTCTAGAGATTATAATTATTCTATTACTCTTCGAATTTTATCGTTTTGCTAGTAGTCGCTCATCTTCAACTTATGTTCAAAATATAATTGTTATCCTCGGTGGATTATTTATTGGTCAAAACGCTGTCAACAGTGGCTTAATTGGGGCTTTAGTACTACTTGTTACAGCTTTATGCTATCTTGCTAGTTATGCCTTTTCCAATAATCCCCACCTTATTACTGCCCTTTCAATAATGCGTCTATTCATTTTAGTTGCATCATATATGTTTGGCTTATACGGCTTCTTCACGTCTAGCGTGATTGTAGTAACCTATCTATGCTCGATCAATTCTTTTGATCTATCATATTTGTACCCTGCTTCACCAATATCCATAAAAGGTATTAAAAGCTTCTTTAAGCCACGAATAGGTGGTGATAAATAATGAGAAAGTTCTTCTTAGTTTTATTCATCAGTATCTTAAGCATTCTATTAAGCGGCTGTAATGATTATATTGAAATTCATGAAATAACTTTTGTGGCTAGTATTGGCCTTGACTACGACATTGATACGCTAGAATACGAGGTGACGTTCTACATTATCAATAATCTCAATTTCTCACATATTGCTCTTGGAACAGCTGAGCCTTCGACCTTAGGTTTCACAGCGATTGGTCGCGGTCCATCAATAGCTGATGCAATTGAAAAGATTGACAGCAATTCTGACATTATTTTAGATCTCCATCACGTAAAAACAGTTATTTTCACAGAACGCTTCTTTAGCGGCCACAATGTTATTGTAGCCTATGAATTATTTAAGAATAGTCCTCATCATTATCCCACTTTTGAAATATTTGTTACATCTGATAAACTAGCAGATATATATCAAGTTCAAAATATGTCAGATATCACTGCTTTTTATACCATAATTACAGGCAAAAAAGTTAACCACACTCATCAAGTTGCCACTTATTTTGATCTTGCTAATGACATATTGCTGCCTAAGCGTTTTTACAAGTATCCTATTCTTTCAGTAAATAAAGATGTGTTTAAAAAAGAAAAAGAATTCTACATAACCCTAGAAGTATCCGGCTATGGTTTCTTAAAGAACGATTTAGCCCTATCAATGTATAGCTTTAAGAACCTAGATGGTATGAACTATATTAATAATTTCGAATCAGTTCCCCTAAAAATTGAGAACACAACCATTTATCTAAAAGAATATAACATTGAAAAACATCTGGATAAAGATATTTTAGTGGTTAATATTGACATGGAAGCTTCCATTACTAGTAATCCTGATCATTTGACTGAAGAGCAAATAAAGCAAATGCTAGCAAATTCAGTCCAAACTAAGTTAGAAGATATGCGTAAGCAATTAGCTGAGGATAATGTTGATATTTTCAACGTTATGTATTTAAATGACATAAAAGGTTCAAAAATGGCCGATTTAGCCACTTTTTATGTTAAAACTGATTACAATTTTACTGTGTATATAAAATAAGGTAAAATTAACACCATTTCTAATTGCTTACAAAAAAAGTCAAGAGTCACTCTTGGCTTTTTGATTGTATAATATTACTTATGTTTTTTAGGAACTATTTCAACAACTGAAATAGCATTAGAGGTAAAATGACATTTGGCGTCTTCAACATCTGCTAATGTAAGAGAATCAATTATTGCATTTTCCGCAAATACATCGATGTTAGCAAAATGAGCATCGACTATCATCCCCGCAAAAAAATCAATTGAATTGAAATGACGGATGTATTCAGCTTTAGTTACCCGTAAATACTGCTTGAACTCAGCTTCCGAAATAACAATTTTGGGAATTAATAGTAAATGGTTTTTTATCTCTTCGGCGAGTGAGTAATAATCATAAGTATCACAAGTTATACTAATAAAAGCAAACGTATCTTCAACAATTACTTCATATTCAAAACTGTTATTCACTAATTGCTTGTTTTCTAGTTCTCGGTAAAAGTCAGCAGTTTGATCAAATTCATGATACATAAGAGCGGAAATTGCTAAGTCAGCTTTTATTTTAGCAGTTGCATCAAGCTCATTGAGATCAAGTTTTAGATTTATTGATACTTTAGGTACTTCAATATCCATCTTAATCACGTGCTTTGCCTTAACTATTTGATTATCCTCAAGATAATAGCGTCGTCTAATCTTAGCAGCCGGTGGATAATCTTTTGAGGATTGATTCTTTTTGATTACTTCTAATAAATGTTCTACATCCACTTTACCTACTACCACTAAGCACATATTACTAGGATGATAGAAAGTCTGATAAGCTAAATCTAAATCAGCCTTTTTTATTTGATGAATTGATTTAGGTGTACCTCCAATATCAATACGTGCATCATTTTGAAGATAAAGTGATTCAAGACTAGCATTTATAATTGCTGTTGATGGCCGGTCCATGTACATTAAAAGTTCTTGTTCAATAATTCCCTTTTCTTCTTCAATCGTCGCTTTCGTATAGGCTGGAGTTTGAACGAAATCAAGTAATAAGTTTATCGCTTGATCAATATTTTGGGTAGTCGAAAACAAATAAACCGTTTGATCATAACTAGTATAGGCATTAGTGTCAGCTCCAAAACGGGCAAACTGTTGATTAATATCTTCTTCATCAGTTGTTTCAAACATTTTATGCTCAAGAAAATGGGCAATACCATATGGAAGGCGAACAAACTTGTTTTGATTACGCGGGATAAACTCATTATCGATTGAACCATATTTTGTCGCAAACAGTGCATATGTCTTATGAAAATCAGCCTTAGGTGCTAAATAAATCGTCAAACCATTAGGAAGCACTTCTACATAATACGTTTCATCAAGTCTATTCTTCACTACTTTCATCGTCCGCGCCCCCTTCGCCTGTACCTTCTAAAAAGACGGTTGTGTCTAAAACAATCGACTTACTGCATTTTACAATATCGTCAATTGTAACATTTTTAATTTGCTTAATTTTATCATTAATATCAACAACTAACTCCGGAAATTCTACTTGCTTGTAGATAGCTGAAATCATTCCGCCAACGACGTCTTCTGCTTCAATGATCGTATTAATGAGAGCTTCTTTAGTCATATTAAGATTCTCTTCGGTAATATTACCCTTTTGATAGTCGGCTAGTGTACTTGCTAATATTTCTTTAACCTTAACAAAATCACCCGCATTAATACCTGAAGTAACACATAAGAACCCTTTTTGGCCAATATATTCAGAATATATATAATAGGCTAAACTATTCTTTTCGCGTACCTCTTGAAAAAGTGAGGAATGAAAATAACCACCAAACATACCATTAAAGACTCGCATAGCTGGATATAGTTCATGATTCATGCGAATATCACTGCGATACCCCACTGCGATAATCGATTGATTAGCATCTTTGTTAATGATTCGTTCAGATTCATTGATTTGCTTAGGAAGTGGTGTCTCATCAATGTATAGCTGTTTAGTAACCATTGTCTTTAGTAAACTATGTTTAGCAAAGGCTTTTTCAACTTCATTATCATCAACATCACCTATTACAAAAGCATAGGCATTACTATGTAAAAGGTCATTGTAAGCTGCCAACAAACTTTCCATTGTAATATTATCAACATCTTTTTCTTCTAGACCCGCATAAATAGCATATTCCTCATCTTTGAACATCGTTTTAATCAATTCGGTTACAACAAGAACCATTTTGTTATTATACTGGCTTTGCAATTCTTCTTTTAATAATCGTTTCTCTTTGTCAATTAAAGTTTCAACAAAACGTCCACCTTCAAATAGAGGTTTTGTTATTGTCTTATACAACATATCAATCGCTCTAGCAAATAAATCCTGTTCATCATCAAGATATTTACAGTTAACAACATCTACATAAAAAGTGGTACGCAGTGTTAACCCACGCTTAGCATTATTTGATCTAATTTTAGTGTCATACATATTTCGTAAATATGATGCATATTCCTGTTCCGATGGCATGTCATCACATGTTTTAGTAAGTAGTGAACTAAGCAATGTTTTTTCAGGCAGATATTTCTTTGTTAACTTAGTTTCAAAAACAATACCGCTAATAATAGTCTTAATCTTTTTTGTCGGAATATAATAGACATTTAAGCCATTAATTATTTTTTTATATACTTTCATTTAATCACCATCCTTATTATTAGCAATTATTTCTATTTTATTAAAAAAGGCCAAAGGCCTTTTATTTAAAGTTTAATAGCTGTCTCTAAAGCTATTTTCATCATTTGTTCAAAAGCAAACTGCCGCTCTGTTGAAGTGGTAGCTTGATGAGTAACAAGCGAATCCGAAACAGTCAAAATACAAGCTGCATTTTTACCAAGCACATTGGCATTATGGAATAAAGCAAAGGATTCCATCTCAACTGCTTCAAGCTTAAGTTCCTTAAATAGTTTTTCATGGACAGCTTGGGCATGATAGAAAACATCAGAAGAATGAATAGTACCCTTATGAATCTTTATCCCTTCAGCAGCAGCTGTTTCTTCAATAACTTTATTTAGATATGAACTTGCTGCTAATTGATGACGCTCTTCCCCATTTTGAGCAAAAGCAAATGAAGATTCACTATATGCATCATTTGCAAGAATGACATCATAAAGATTTAAAGCGGGATTATAAGCACCACATGAACCAATACGAATAATATTCTCCACATGATAATTACTAAATAGTTCATAGGAATAAATACCAATACTTGGCATTCCCATTCCACTACCCATAACGGAAACCTTATGTCCTTTATATGTTCCTGTATAACCTAACATTCCGCGAACTTGATTAAATAATACTGGATTTTCTAAAAAAGTTTCAGCAATATATTTAGCTCTTAAAGGATCACCAGGCATTAAAACAGTCTTGGCAATAACGCCTTCTTCTTTAACTTCAATATGAGGAGTTGGATTCATGAATTCCTCCTAGTAGTCTTCATTAGAAGACTTTGCTTGCATAATAGCAACACCGCTAGATGCCCCAATACGCGTAGCACCAGCTTTTACCATTGCTTCAACATCTTCAAGTGAACGAATACCGCCACTAGCCTTTACACCCATTTCCGAGCCAACGGTCGCACGCATTGTGACAATATCACTAACAGTTGCACCACCAGTACCAAAACCGGTTGATGTCTTAACAAAATCAGCTTGGGCTCTCACAGCAGCTAAACAGCACGCAACTTTTTCAGCTTCCGTTAAATAACAAGTTTCAAGAATAACTTTTACAGTGCGGCCACCAGCAGCGCTGACAACCATCTTAATTTCTTCTTCAATATACTTATAATCATGTTCTTTAGCTTTGCCGATATTTTGAACCATGTCAATTTCATCAGCTCCATTTCGCACAGCTTCTAGTGTCTCTAGCATTTTGGTTTCAGGAGTATTAGCCCCTAGTGGAAAGCCAATAACAGTACATACTAAAACATCGCTTCCCTCCAAAAGTTTCGCAGCGAGCGCTACATTACTTGGATTGACGCAAACGCTCTTAAAATCATATTGAATGGCTTCTTGACATAACTTTTCAATGTCATCTTTAGTAGCTACAGCTTTCAATGCTGTATGATCGATTAATTTATTAATTTTCATGTTTCCTCCTATTTTTCAACTAGATCAATCAACCTAATTGTTTCAAAACTATTTTGGGGAACAGTTTCCTTACGGACTTTACGAAGATGCTTCTTAGCACGCAAGGCACTCTTAGGTTGAAGCATTTGTAATCGCAGATTAGGAATATAATCTTTTAGTTCCGTCATATAACGTCCTACATATTTCATGAATATCGTCGCTGGGACAATCACCAACACACCATCTTCTTCAATATGAACATAATCTAAATATGGTGGAAAAATCATCGAACATCCGGCATTCCAAAGAACACTTAAAACAACTTGATTATTACTATCTACCATGACAATATACGGATTCATCAGTGTCTCTGCTTTTATTTTCTCCGGTAAATAGGGTTTCATTTGTTGGAAGTTGCAAATTTGATTTAATTTTTCTCTTTCCATATAGTAAACTTTTTGGTCAGGATTACTTGTTAAATATTCTTCTTTAGTGTGAGCCAAGTAACTAAGCATGGATACCATATCAAATGGTACAATATCTTTTACACCATCATAATATAAATCTAACTCAAAAAGCTGGCAAAGTTCTAAAATAAACTTTAAAATATTACGTGACACGAAAGCTGGCAATAATACCGGAATTTCAACTAAAAGATTAATATTAAAGTAATCACCACTTAAGCTATAAACGCTTCGTACCCGTGAACGCTTAGTAATCAAGAATCGATAAGGAAAACCAAAGACTGCGTCATTGTAAATTATTTCAACACAATCATCATCAGATGTAATCCGACAATTACCAAGTTCTTCAAAATAATTAATTAATTTTTCATAGTCCATTCGCTCTAAATTACGTTTTCGAAAAAAATGAATTGTAATAAGCATCGTTATTCCTTACCTTCCTTATTTATTTGTTTGTTACAATATCATGGCAGCGTGGGCATAATTCATCGTCATCTATGTGGTCAACAACTTGCCAACAACGACTGCAGATTGAACCTTGAGCCGGTTCAACTAAAATTTCGCCAGATTCATAGGTCGTTCCATTAACAGGGCTAGTAGCTACTGTAAATTTTGAAACAATGAAGACTTGAGCTAAATTAAAGTTCATCGCGTTAATCACTTTTAATACGCGAGCATTTGGATATATTGTAACATGAGCGGAAAAGCTCTTGCCAATAATTTTCTCATTGCGAGCTGCTTCTAACGCTTTTAGTATATCATCTCGTAATGCCATAAATTGCCCAAATTTTGCCATAAGTTCATTGGCATTAGCATATTGAACAGATTCTGGCATATCACATAAGTAGATACTTTCCACTTTCTTACCTAAAACATAGCTATAAACTTCTTCCGTGGTATGAGGCAAAATTGGGGTAAGTAGCTCTAATAATGCCATAAGCACTTTGTAAATAACCGTTTGAATACTACGACGTGATTTAGCATCTGCTTTTTCGATATAAAGAATGTCTTTCGTGAAATCTAAATAGAAGGAAGACAAATCATTAGTCATAAAAGTAAGAATAGTCCGATAAACATCAGCAAAATCATATTTTTCATATGAATTAATTACATGTGCAACTAATTCATTAGCTTTACACAATATATACTGATCAACTTCCCCTAATTCTTGATAAGATAAACTATCTTTTTCCGGATCAAAATCAAACAAATTACCTAACATAAAGCGGAAGGTATTTCGGATTTTCCGGTATGCTTCACTCGCTTGACTTAAGATTTCCTTGGAAATTCTAAAATCTGCTTGATAATCAGTGCTAGCAACCCATAAGCGGAAAATATCTGCGCCTAATTCTTTGCATACACCAACAGGGTCAACAACATTTCCTAAAGATTTACTCATTTTACGGCCTTCACCATCAAGGGAAAAGCCATGCGTAATAACAGTCTTATAAGGGGCTTTACCAGTTAAAGCAACACTAGTAGATATACTAGAATTGAACCAACCACGATATTGGTCAGAACCTTCTAAATAGATATCTGCGAAACATGTGCCATACTTTTGAAGTAAGGCACTATGATGGCTAGTACCAGAATCAAACCAAACATCCATAATATCAGTTTCTTTGGTAAATATACCATTAGGACTATTAGGATGTGTATAACCAACTGGTAATAATTCTTTAGCATCTTTCTCAAACCAAATATTAGACCCATATAAATCAAATAAATCAGATACATGGTTTATAACATCAGAATCAAGAATTGGCGTGCCATCTTCAGCATAAAACACAGGGATTGGAACACCCCAAACACGTTGACGCGATATACACCAATCTTGGCGATCTTTAATCATATTAGAAATTCGTAATTCACCCCAAGAAGGAACCCATTTTACTCCTTGAATAGCTTTTAGAATATCTTCTTTAAAAGCTTCAATTGAGGCGAACCATTGAGGCGTAGCCCGAAAAATAATTGGTTTTTTAGTACGCCAATCATGGGGATAACTGTGCGTAATAAATGATAATTTAATAAGCGCATTTTCCTCTTCTAAACGTTTAGTAATTGCTTTATTACATTCATCGGTAGTTAACCCTACGAATTCGCCCGCTTCTTCAGTCATTCGACCTTGAGCATCAACTGGGCATAAAATATCAAGATTATATTTTTTACCAACAATGAAGTCATCAGCACCATGACCAGGTGCTGTATGTACTAAACCTGTTCCCGTTTCTAAAGTGACATGGTCACCTAAAATAACTGGTGAAATGCGATCATATAAAGGATGTTGATAAGTAATTCCTTCTAAATCAGCACCTTTAACTGTTCTCAATATAGTATATGATTCAAAGCCAGCTTCATTAGCAAAAGCTTCTAATAACTCTTTAGCAATAACGAAATAACGGCTGTTAGCATCAACTACAACATATTCATAATTGGGACCAGCACAAATTGCTAAATTAGCGGGAATTGTCCATGGTGTTGTTGTCCAAATAACTAATTCACAATCTTTGGAAATGACATCTTTACCATCAACAACTTTAAACGCTACATAAATGGCGGGGCTTTTAACATCTTGATATTCAATTTCGGCCTCTGCTAAAGCAGTCTCTGATGATGGTGACCAATAAACGGGTTTTAAACCCTTGAAGATTAGGCCCTTCTTGGCCATTTCACCAAATGCCCGAATTTGTTCTGCTTCATAATGTTTATTTAGGGTGATATATGGATCTTGCCAATCACCTAAAATACCTAAACGTTGAAAGCCTTTCTTTTGAATATCAACTTGTTCCAATGCATATTCTTCGCATAAACGACGAAAAGCAACAACACTCATTTCTTTACGATTTACTTTCGCATTTTTAGTAAGGGCTGTTTCAATCGGCAAACCATGTGTATCCCAACCAGGTTGATACGGTGCGTAAAAGCCACTCATTGTCTTATAACGAATAATGAAGTCTTTTAATACTTTGTTTAAAGCATGCCCAATATGAATACTACCATTAGCATATGGTGGACCATCATGTAAGAAAAACTTCGTTTTATTTTCATTTTTCTTAAGGGCTTTTTCATATATTTTTTCATTTTCCCACATGGATTGAATTGGCAGTTCGTTTACACCTAAATTACCACGCATCGGAAAATCCGTTTTCATCATTAATAATGTATCTTTATATTCTTTCATAACGTCGTCCTTTTATTCTATAATACTTTTATGATTTCTAACAAGGCCCATAAAACGCCTCTAAGTAGAAGGAAGCCCAAAATTGGTGTAAAATCAATTGGTCCAATTACTATCCAACCTGTAAATCGACTGATATACCAGCTGATTCCCTTATACATAATCTGATACCATCTTTTTTCCCAAATCCCCGGTATCCATCCTAAGATTATTACTACTACCATGTAATCCCAGAAAACTTCAATTGCACAGTAAAACACTATTAAAAATGTCTGTAATATTCCCATTTTATTCTCTTTCTTTTAAGAACTCATTTAAAGTTCCATCCTTATATTCTGCACTTGAACCAAATAAGAAGGTTTTTGGATGAGTTTTATGTACTTCACCAGCTAATGCATAGACAGCACCAGATAAGAAAGTCAACATATAATTAGCATCATCTAGTGACAATTTTTCGAAATTAGCGAGGAGGGCTCTACCCCCAATAATAACATCACATAATTCCAATAATTCGCCTTTATCTTCAACAATCCGATGTTCCATTCTTTCAAATGAAGAAAGCAAATATTTTGGTTCTACATTCTTTTTCTTTTTATTGAACATAAGTTCCTCCTATTTTAATAATATACGACCTAGTCTAACAGTGGTAGCACCATGTTTAATCGCAATTAGGTAATCGTTACTCATTCCCATCGACAACTCTTCACACGGGGCATAGGGTAGATTAAGGGCTTTTACTTCTTCTTGCAATGATTTCATAGTCGCAAAATAACCGTTTAATAAATCCTCGTCAAAAGTGAATCTAGCAATTGTCATTAAACCTATGACATGAATATTAGGATATTTTGCTAAACTCTTAATAAATGGTACAACTTTGGTTTCATCAATGCCTGACTTATTTGGGTCATTAGAAACATTGACTTGTACAAAGCAATCCAAGGGACTTTTGCGGCGTTTATCAATCTCACTAGCTAGTGAAAGACTATCTAATGAATGTAAGTAATCAATCTTGTCAATCACCATACGGACTTTTCTAGTTTGTAAAACACCGAAAAAATGCCATTTAATGTTTTGCCCTTCAAAAGCATCATATTTTTCTAAAAATGAATCAGTACGATTTTCGCCTAAGTCTTTAATACCAGCCTCAATCACTTCACGCGTTTTATCAATGCCAATATATTTGGTAGCTACAACAATCTTTACATTAGGATAATCTTTTAATGATTCTTTTACTATTTCTAATTGTTCTTTTATTGCCATATTCTTCTCCCACATGATAATATTACCTATTTATCAGTATATATAGTATAACATATTTTACCAAAAAACGCAAACACTTTGGCTATGATTTTATATTGGCCATTTTAATTGCTTTTTCTAAAAAAATATGCTATTATTAATCGCAACATCTAATCTATTTATGATTGCAATATGCGCTTGTGGCCTAATGGATAAGGTAGCAGGTTCCGATCCTGCTGATGGGGGTTCAATTCCCTCCAAGCGTGCCATTTTTATTAGTATTAACACTTTTAGTCAGTGCTAAAAGAAAAAACGATTGCTAAAGAGAAACTGCCAAAGTATTTATTCTTATGACTTTCTATCTAGTTAAATCGTTTTGTTAACAATATAAATATCTTTAACTAATCACAAGTATTGATTATTCAACTTGTGATTTTTTATTTTGCAAGTTCAAAAATTGCTATTATATCTTTAGGGGTTAGATCAATTATCCCCTTGACAACATTTTTACCATTATTTGTTGCTTTACTAGCCATTTCACTGAAGCCCCTATTATCTATACCAAGTTCATGTAGTGTTGTTGGCATTGCAATTTCCTTAAAATATTGCTCTAAACATTTTATTCCTTCTTGGGCTTGTTCTTCTAGTGGTAAGATACTATCAACGTTCATGACGTTTCTAGCAAAACGAGCAAAACGTGGAAGATCATGTAAGTAAACATATTTGGCCCAAGCTGGGAATAATACCGAAAGACCCGCTCCATGAGCGACTTCATCATACATACCACTTAGCTCATGTTCTAATTTATGAACAGTGAAAAACATTTGTAGCCCCATTCCCGTTAAACCATTATGTGAAAAACTACTAGCTATCATTAAATTAGCCCGTGCTTCATAGTCAAAAGGATTAGCAATTGCTCTTCTACCACTTTCAATAACTGTTTTCAATAAACCTTCAGAAAGATTACTAGTAAATTCCGTATCAGGGGTATCCGTAAAATAGCGTTCTAAGGTATGCATCAATATATCAACAATTCCACAACCAGTTTGGTATTTAGAAACCGTGTATGTTAATTCAGGATTCATCACAGCGAATAGCGGTCTAATTAAATCGCTATTAAAGCCGCGTTTCAATTTACCAACAGGATTACTAATAACACATGAATTACTTAGTTCACTACCAGCTGCACTAATTGTTAAAATAACGCCAATTGGTAAAGCCTTTTTTACAGTTTCTTCATGCATACTAAAACACCAAGGATCAACTTCTGCCAAACTGCCAACAGCAGTTAATTTTGCTGAATCAATTACCGAGCCACCACCAACTGCTAAAATAAAGTCAACTTGTTCTTTTTTACATAAAGCAACCGTCTGACGGACAAGCTCAATTTTGGGATTTGCTGAAACCCCACCTTGTTCAACAAAGTTAATTTGATTATCATTTAATGATTTGACAATACAATCATATAAGCCACTCTTCTTGATTGAACTTTGACCATAATGTAATAATACCTTCTTGTATCCATACGATTGAATAATCTTACCAATCTCATCTTCCCGATTTCTGCCAAAATAAATTTTAGTAGGCGAGTAATAATCAAAATTAAGCATTATTTTTTTCTTCTTTCTTAAATAAATAAAGTAGAATATTACATAGCAAGGCACCAATACTATTACCAAAGACAACCAATGTTAACGTAATCAGTGATGTAACACTCCAAACATTGCCCGCTACCATATAAAACATATCAGCAATACTATGTTCGAAACCAGCAATAATAAAAGTCATAATTGCCATAATAACAACCAAAGCTTTAGTAAATGGATGTTCGGCTTTCTTATACCCTGCCACAGCAATATAAACCATAACACCGCAGAGTATGCCTAGCACCAATATACTTAATGGATCATTATTATTCTTGATTGCCATCAGCTTTTCAGCACCTTCAATAATATTAGTTAGTCTAGTTAGGCGAACTAATAGCCCAATAATAACTGTACCAATGAAATTACCAATTAACATCACTAGTAAATCAATTAAATAACGAGGCTTTTGTTCCAATAAATAGCCAACTTTCCCTGTAAAAAGATTAAACCCAAATGAACATATTGTTAATAATCCCAAAGTAAATAAGAAAGCACCAAGGAGCTTATTCTCACATGCTAAAAGGGCACAACCACCAATTGAAATAAGAGCACCAGCTATTATCCCACCTATTAAACATTTCACAATTTTCATGACTAATCCTGTTTTATTCTAATCGAAGCAATGGTAACAGGATTTACCGGAAAATGTTCAAAACCTGGTCCTAGATATCCTATAGCGGTCTTACTAATATCAAGGACAACTTCATTGCTACTTTCATCAATCGTTTTACCAAAGGCAGCATATTTACCATCTAAATGAGGTGATGAAGCCGAGCAAATAAAGAATTGTGAAGTAGCGCTATTAGGATCATTGGTACGAGCCATTGAAATAACGCCCAATTCATGTAATAAATCATTCTTAAAGCCATTTTCCGTAAACTCACCTTTAATAGGGTCAGTCTCTGGTTTATCCTTGATGAAGTTACCATCAATGTAGTATTGACCAGTTTGAATCATAAAATTTTCAATTACCCGGTGGAAAATAACACCATCATAATGTTTAGCTTCCACTAATTTTAAAAAATTAGCAACACTCTTCGGTGCAACTTCGGGATAAAGTTCAATATTAATCGTTCTTCCGTCTGTTAATGTAATAATTATTATTGGATTCATAGTATGTTCTTCCTTCTCCTGACATTCCTCTGATTCTGGATTATTTTGACAGTCAATCTTTGGGCTATCATCCTTACAAGATACAAGACCAACAAAAAGTAAAATAATAACTGATATCTTTAATAATCTCATAATTTTTCTCCATTAGCCAATATTTTATCACATCTTATTTCTTTTAACAATTAAAATAAAAAGAAAAAAACGGGAAAATCCGTTTTTTAATTCTCAGAAGCTTCAACTACCTTTAAAATACCGTTTAATTGGTTTTGCATTATTATATAAGAAACGATATTTAAGCCAAATAAAGCTAAAATTAAGTATAACACACTAAGGTCTTTCACAACCATATTTTTAGCTCTTGCTTCTGCTATTAAGCGTTTGTTAGTCATAAAGACAACATATGCAAAATATGGTGGAATCAAAACTGACAACAACCAATGTACTCGGCGTGACTTAATTGGTGAAAGTTTATTGACTTTTTCAATAATTCCGTAACGCCAGAAAATACCAAAAATAGTACCTGATAAGATCCATAAAGTCAGCATAACAATAATACTCTCTGAATCATAGATCTTTTCGTCTTCTTCTTCAAACTGATCTTTATTAGCTTCGTATTCTTTTTCTAAGCCTAGTTCTTTAGCTACCACTTTTGGTGAATAATTTTTAGGCATTAAGAAACACAAGAAGAAACCAAGAACACAGAATACTGAAACAATGATTGGTACTAATAGCGTACCAAGATTATATACTTTATCTGCTGTTGTGCCAAATAGTTCAGCAGCTTCTTCAAAATTATGAGCCCATTTGATACCATCACCAGCTTTTGTGATAAATAGCATCTTAACATTTTCATATACTAAGGAAGCAGCAACTGCTCCAATAATTGATGTCGAAACCGCTTGAGCAGCAAAATACATAGCTGAATGGTTCTTACCTGTTAATTTTTCTTCAATTGAAGATATTTGAGCTGGAATCATATATGGCATCATGAAGAATGAACCAATTGCCCAAGATCCAATTACACCACCGATACAGCCAACAATGATCTGCAAGGTAACATTATCAGGTCCCATAACATATAAACTAGCTATATCAAAGCCTAAAATACAAATAGCGAATGACAATAAGCAAGTTTGATAAGTAAAGCGCATACCTTTTTTAGCTTTTAATTTGTTAAAGCCATATAGCATTAATGGAACTGGTGCAAATGCACAAGTATTAAGTATTGCCATTTGGGCGCCACTCATACCCATACCACCTAATATCATCGCATTCATGGCGACTAAGAACATCTGTAGACCGAAAAATGTGCAGCAGTTAACTAAAAGCCATTTTAAGAATATTTTATTGGTAAAAGTTAATTTAATACTTTCCCAAATTGATACGCGTTTTTCTTCAGCAAGTGGTGTAATATCAATCCCATTTTCTTTACATTTTGCTTCAAACTTATCTCCTTCTTTTATCATAAAGATTGGAATTAGCATTGATAGCATTAATGGTAATAGTAAGAAAACAAATTTATCAATGTGAATGTTAAAAGCTCCTAATAGGACGGGAACTAAAGCATACACTAAGCAATAAGAAATTGTATCAAAGAAAGCTTTAAACGAAGAAACCCGTAGTCTTTGACTCTCATTTACACATACTGTTGATAAACTTCCATAAAAGGCAATCAAACACATTGTATAAGTTGTAAAGAATAACAAAGCCCAAGCGGCAATCCAAATGGTATTAGCTAATTGGTTTTCTCCAAAGATCGGCATCCAACAAAGTGCATAAGAAATAATCATTGGTAAAATGCACACAACAATTGGTGGTCTTCTTCTACCCCATTTTGTCTTTAAATTGTCAGTAACGGCAGCTAGCGGAATATCAATTAATCCATCAAAAGCTTTTGCTAAAAACCATAATATCGGAAAGACTAACGGCATAATGTAGCAAGTTGTGGAAATAGCTTGTAATGAGCCAGTTGGTAAAGCGGCAGGATTAATTGCATCAGAAAAATATGCTCCCATCAATACCATTAATAGGTTTGGTCCTAAACCAGACATAGCAAACAAGATTTCTTTCCAAGTTTTATCAAGTGTTTTATATCTCTTAACCATTTTTGTACTCCTTTTCATTAAAATGTCGCTTAATTATAACATATTCCGACAGTGTTTTCAACATATTCAAAAAGAAAAACCCTCGCGGGTTTATTTTCCTTTACTCCAACCACTAATTACAAGTACGTCTAAATCCATAAAGAATTTAATAGTAGCTCCTTCGGGAATTGCTAGACTTAGTTCATCATTAATGCTTGTGCCATAATCATAACCGATCTTAAAATCAAAGGTTTCTTGCTCACTAGCATTTTCAACATAGTATTTTAAAATCGTCGCTAATTCATCTTGTGAATCGATGAATAAATCATAAGAGTTGTCTTCATATGTAAATTTAGTCTCTTTATAGTAATCATATGCGCCAAATGCATCAATTGGTGTCGATTGACAATAATAATAGTTTTCCATTTGAGATTCAGTGATTAAGAAGAAATTATGATTTAAGACTTCATATGTGTCACCCTGAATCGTACCACCAGATGTAGCATCAACAATATACCATTGATTGTCAAGGCGTACCTTATTCCAAGCATGTAATGTCTTACTATTAGCTGAAATACCACTAACTTGAATCATTTCAATGCCTTCAATACGTGCTAAAACTGTAAAAGCTTTCGATAAGCCATCGCAAACAGCACGGTTATCAGTGAAAACACCTTCTAAAAAGAAACCATAATAAGACCGATAAGCCGGGTCATTGGACTTAACAAGTTGTGCTAGTGCCGCATCATAAGTATTCTCCATAATAATCCATTCATAAATTGCTAATAGTTTTTCAATATCAGTCATGTTATCATCGATTATCTGTCTTAACACATTCTTTGCTGCTTTGTACATTTTCTCAGCTTCACTATTAAATGTGGTGAATTCAGGTCGATAGCCGCGATTCATTACAAAGAATAGCTGCTCACTAGTTTCAACCGGATATGCTTTAGTAACGTTATTAATCTTAAAATTGTCGAAAGTATCATCGCGTTTACCTTTTACCACATAATCTAATGCATCTAATTGTAAATATTTATCATTTAGCGAAGCACTTTGATATGCTTCATCATCAAATTCAAAGGTAAGGCGGAAAGTATTAGTATCTTCATCAAAGCGAGATGTAACCTTAAACTGCGAATCAATGGTTAAAGCCTTTTTTACATTATCCATCACAGTACGGTAATTAGCAACTGAAAAAGAAACCGGAATCTCATAATAATATTTGTAAATACCATCTTCTAAAATCTCAGCTGCTTTATTGCTATCTCGTAAGAAAACAATATTTTCAATATAATACACCAATTGCTCAAAAGTATCAATAACAGCCATACTCATAACATTTTCAGACAAGAAACTAGCATCTATTGCTTCAATCAATTCCCATCTACCATAAATGTCCATGTTAGCTGCCGGCATTCGATAAAAACTAAATAACTGTTTGCATTCAGAATCAGCATACCATTTTATGGCATACCCTTCTTTTCCAGCAACTACTGGCTCATCTGGTTGATAAATTCTCTCATCATAATGAGCAACAATATTTGCAAATGTTTCGCCTTCAACATCGTGAATTGTTAATGTATATTCTTTTTTTGTATAAGTAGCTGATAAGATAATATCATGGTCAGGGATAGTATCTTCATTAAAATTAAACAAGGCTCCATTATACTCCCAACCAGCAAAATCATAACCAGCTTTGCTTGGATCAGTTGGTTTGGTTACCTTAGTTCCAAAATCGCCTGTATAACTTTCAATATCATTAGCCCCATTAGTATGGAAAGCAACATTATATTGATTAACTGTAAACACAGCTTCAAATTTGAGATTTTCAGTAACATAAGTTACGTCACCAGGGTTAGGTGTCCACTCAACAAAAGTATGGCCACTCTTTTCAGGATTTTCGGGAATTGTTGGTTTACCACCTCTTAGAACATTTTCAGAAGTATAGACACTGCCATCAACTAGAAACGCTACCTCATAAGTAGGCGTACCTGGTTTCTCACCACCAGAAAATGTTTTATATGTCCAAAAAGCACAGCCTGCTGCTGCTAGTAAAAATATAATACCAAAAATCTTTTTCATACTAACCTCTTCTTTCTAAATCAATTATAAAACAAATTAAAGAAAAGTACAAATCTTTTACTAATTTGTTTTTATCAATATATTATGTCCTACTTTTTCCATCTTTATTATTTATAATTTTCATAATAAGCGAGAAAAGTCGCTAAATGCGATATTGCACTTTGCGACTTAGAGTAAATGGACATTATGTTTTTGAAAATAATCTATTTCATCATTAGGCCATTCTGATGATTGTACTTCACCAATATGAACCTTTTTAAGCATAAACATACACATTCTAGATTGCCCTATTCCACCGCCAATAGTCAGTGGTAGAACTTCCTTTAAGATGTCTTCGCAATATGGTAATGCTAACTTTACTTCTTCGTGTTTATAGGTAAGTTGTTTTTGAAGCATTTCTTTATCCACTCTAATTCCCATTGATGATAATTCCAATGAGATTCCGAGGAAATCATACCAAACAATGATATCTCCATTCAAAGACCAATCGTCATAGTCGGCCGCTCTAGCATCATGAGGTTCACCACTAGTAAGAGGCCAACCAATTTGATAGATAAACACAGCACCATATTCTTGAGCTGCTTTATCTTCCCGCTCTTTGGCATTTAAACTTGGATAACGATCCAATAATTCTTGGCTAGAAATGAATGTAATGTTCTTTGGTAGATCAGTTGATAAAACCGGGAAAGCTTTAGCAACAACTTCCTCAGTTTCAAGTAATGCTTGATATATGAGCGAAACAACCTTTTTTAGGTATTCGTAATTTCTTTCATCTTTACTAATAATTTTTTCCCAATCCCACTGATCGACATATAATGAATGAATATTATCCAATTCCTCACATGGTCTGATTGCATTCATGTCGGTATATAATCCTACTTCATGCGAAAATTGGTACTTCTTTAAGGCATTTCTCTTCCACTTTGCGAGAGATTGTACAATCTCCAAATCATTATCTATGTCACTTGCTTTAAAAGATATCGCTTTTTCATAGCCGTTTAAATTGTCATTTAAACCAGTATGGGGCATGACAAAAAGTGGTGCTGAAACCCGAATTAAATTTAGGGCTGTTTGAAGTTTCTTCTCAAAAGTATCCTTAACCAGTTTAATCGCAATCTCTGTATCAATTAGATCCAAATATGACTGATAATTATCTTTAATTATTCTGCGACGCATTTTTTTCTCCTAATTACTTAATTTATTTTATAAAAAGATGGAAGTGGTTATTCCTCCATTCCATCTCTTTTATCAATCGATGTTGCTCTTTCCGTAGTAATAAACATTTCATGTTCACGTTTAGCGCGAATGTTGTACCAAATAATTACCACAATAAAGGAAGCTAGTGTTAAAAGTAACCACCAACGTGATATGAAACCAACAATCGCAAAAGCTGTCATGACAGCTAATGATACGGCTGGTAGCACAATTAAAAACATTTTAAATACGAAACGATAAATAATACCAAACATAGTTTACCTCTTTCTAGTAATAAACTATCTCGGTAAAAACTTAATCATTGATAGAGTTATCAAATTTAATAATATTATTAGTCTTTCCGATTATCAATAAAATGTCTTCTGCTCTAATTTCATCAGTACCTTTAGGGATAAAGAATTCTTCATTTCTAATGATACCAACAATATTAACATTGTATTTATTACGGCTATCAATATCTATTAATGTTCTTGCTTTAAATAGTTTTCTTACTTTAATCTGCATCATTGAATATTCTTTTTTTACTTTGTAATAATCTAAAACATTATCACTGACAATTTGATTAGCTAAAGAAATTGAAGATGCTTCTTCGGGAATAATCACATCAGTTGCCCCAAGGCGTTCCATAACAGAAATGTATTCTTCTTCATCTACTCTAACAGTTATATGGGGAACTCCTAATTCCTTCAAGTTTATCGTAGTTAAAATAGTTGATTGCAAATTATTACCAATAGCAACTACTGCGTGATCAATATTATTTATTCCCAATTCTTTTAAATTAGCTTTTTTAGTGGCATCACAAATAACACAGTGGTTATTATATTCTGCTGCTTTTTCAACACTGTCACGGCGAACATCGATTGCTAAAACATCACATTTTAATTCGCTAAGTGTCTTAACAATTCCTAAACCAAAACGGCCTAAGCCGATAATAGCAAAACTTTTTTTCATTTCTATCTTCTCCTATCCGACGATTATTTTTTCTTCAACATAACTGATATTATCATTAGGTTCATTTAGCCAACGATCATTCCACATACTCATTATTGTTAATGGTCCCACCCGACCAAAAAGCATCAACAAGCAAAGAATAATTTTACTTACTGACGTAAGGAGTGGGGTTAAACTCATTGACAAACCAACTGTGCCAAATGCCGAAAAAACTTCCAACATAATAGCACGAATGTCTTGTGTTGGTTCAGCTATTGAAATGCCAATAGTCGCAAAAACAATTACAATTAATGCAATTACAATTAATGAAAAAGATTTATACGCCGATTGGCTAGCAATTTGGCGATTAAAAACTTTAGGTGAACGCCCTCTTGCATAACTAATAATTGTAATTATAGCAACAAAGAACGTTGTTGTCTTAATACCACCACCAGTTGAACTTGGTGAAGCACCAATGAACATCAATGCTAAAGTTCCTATGAAAGTTGGATTACTAAGTGTAGCCATATCCATAGTGGCAAACCCTGCCGTTCTTGTTGATACGCTTTGGAAAACCGCTTGTAGCCAAGTTATCTCATTATACATTGGTAGTTTAAAAATCAATGTTCCAAAAATAATTAAACTAATTGAAGTAACTAAAACAATCTTAGTATGTAAAGAGAATTTACGCCATGAATGGACTTTTACTACATCATAGATAACAATAAAACCAATGCCACCAAGTGTAATTAATAACATTGTATTCAAGTTAAGCCAAAAATTATCTTTAAACATGAACATATTATCAGTTCTACCAAAAATATCAAAGCCGGCATTATTGAAACTTGATACCGCATGAAAGGCACTAACACCTAGGAGTTCACCAAAGTTTTCATAATATGGAGCTAAAATAACACAATTAGCAACAAAACCGACAAACTGAATAGAGAATGATATTAGGACAATTATTTTTATTAATTTTATGATACCAGTAACCGAATTTTGATTAAGCGCTTCACGCATAAGAAAGCGTTCAGTAATACCTATCTTTAATCCTAAAATGATAAAAATGAAAATAGCAAAAGTTAAAAAGCTTAAACCACCTATTTCAACTAGTACTGCCATCACAATTTTACCAAAAACAGATAATGTTAAACCAACATTAGGAATAACCGTTAATCCTGTTACACACACTGATGAAGTACTGGTAAAAAGGGCGTTAATAAAAGATAAGCCAGTTCGATCTTTTGTAGAAATTGGCAGCATTAGTAATAACGTACCAAAAAGTATTACTGCAGCAAAGCTAATAAATATTTTTACATATGGTGAATTCTTCTTTTTCATTGGCTTCTCCTACAATTTTATAAATTAAGTTACGTAAATTATAGCACCTTTTACAGTTTCTGTCAAACTAAGTAAGAACATCAAAATGCTAGTTTCTTGGAATTATTTTATTGCACATAATAAAAAGACTAAATAATGCTTAATAAATGCGAAAAGATGGCAGTCGCCATCTTATTTACATTTGATTACACGTTGCCATTTTGTATTGGCTAACAATTCAGCATTATCAACGCTTGACTTTACTTTATAAATATGTTTTGTACCACGTGGCACTAAAATGCTAGAAACTATTTGACCTAGTTGTTCAAAGTATTTATCAACAACTGTATAATCAAATGCTACACAAGAGAATAAATCAGCATAAATACGTTTAGTAGCATACTCATAATGTAAAGAAATGTGACTTTGAGCAATAATGATAATACCAGATAAATAATCTGGGTTTTCGGTAACATTCTTAACAACGACAGCTCTAATTATTGGATCCATGTTGATTTCTACAACAATTTTCTCAAGGAAATCAAACATTTGTTCCATTGAAATATCACATTGGGTCTTTATCTCTCCCATTACATGAGGGCCAAAATCGATGTTAGGATCATATGGCAAAACATCAAATGCTTGGACAGCACGATTGCGGATAAAGAAATTCGACAATTTTTCATTAAATGGTAGATTTTCCATGAAAAACTTGTAAATAGCCTTTTCATCGTAATCAGAAGTAGAAAAGACATCAACAAAATAGCATTCACGCATTGGGAAAGTGTGGATAGTAACATGCCCACCTTCTAAGAGCACATAACCACTAATACCAATATCTTCTTTTACTTTTCCATAATAGTAAGGAATAATATGTGGAGGGGTAATTGGATTGAGCCCAACTTGGTATGTTAAATTAGTTAATAATTGATTAATTAAAATCATACTATCCAGTGAATGTTGAACCGAGCCATAGCAATCTAAAGTTATATGTTTCATAATTTTCTCCTAAAAATTATTTTTATTTATTAATACATTAAAAACTTCATAAATAGTTTTTAACGCAAGCCATGATGTCATATTATTGCTATCATGTGGTGGCGATACTTCAACGATATCCATCGCTGTAATATTCAAATTTTTTACAACTGACATGATCAGTTTTAGGATTTGGGTAGACGCTAAACCAAAAGCTTCGGGTGTTCCAGTGCCTGGTGCAAAGCTAGGATCATTAGCATCAATATCATATGATAAATAGATTTCATAATCATCATTAAACCGGGCAAGAATTTTTGCAATTACCTCTTCAATGCCATTTCTATTAATGGAACTAGCATTAAAAATAGTGATTTCAGGATGTTTCAAGAAGTATTCTACTTCCTGTATTTCGTATCCTCTTATTCCGACCAGCACAATATTATCTGGCTTATAGCCATTACAAACTGCTTGATAGTTAGTACACGCATGTGAATACGCGCTACCATCGTAGAAAGCACAAAAATCAGGATGTGCATCAATATGAATAATTGCTGGAATCTTGTTGTGTTTTTCGGTCCGCTTCAAAAAAGCTTTTTGCGTTGCAATTGTCGCTGAGTGGTCACCACCTAATATTAGCTGAAATTTATCATCATCAAACAAATTGTGGCATTTTTCAATTAACTCTGGGATGTCTTTAGCAAAAATATCACCTGTATCATACATTTTTATTTTTGTTAGGATATCACCATTCATCGAACACGCTGGTAAAAAGCTTGATAGTTCACGCATTACCCGTGGTGCATCGGCAGCCCCTTTTTCACATGAGCACCCTTTGTCATAGGGAATACCCGTTAGAACAACATTTGCTTCATTATATTTAGTTGTTATTAGGTCACGAAAACAATTACTTTTCATATATCTTTCCTTTTTCGAGTAATATCATACTACTATCTAATCTAAAATGCAAATGAAATAATTACTTATCAACAACTTGATAATCATCTATTTGAAAAATATCAAAATCAACATCATCATCATATGCCCTAATTGTTGTCAAATCAACATAATACTTATTTTCATCAATTACATAGACATACAAAACAGCTTTTTCAGGAAGGTCGATGGGATCCCAGAAGTTGTTACTTTTTAAATCATGGCGCCCAAAACGATCCTTATAGTGGCATGTTAGATAATATGGGTGGCGATTATTATATGAAACAAATCTATTTTCACAAACTTGGTCAGCCATAGCTTTTATCCGTCTACCATTACGCAGAGCAAAATTTTTTAGTTTGTTACGTTTCTTTAAAACGATATTCATAATAATCGGAACTAAACAAAATGAAGTACCCATAGCACTAAACATAATGATTAGCATTACATATGTTCCCCGGTACTTTACTTGACGGGCATCCTCGGGGTCAACCATAACCGTAATTGTATCGCCTTCTCTGATATTAAACGAACTATAATTTATTCTACCTTCATATGATATGCCCCGATACTTATATTCAACAACAGTATAATCATAATCAGTATCAGTATTACTATAGATAACAACAGCATCTACTTTTTGATAAGTTTGCTTTATTTTGCTATAGGTGAACGTAACAACAATCGCAGCAACTAAAAAAGCGATTCCCAATATACCAAAAACTATTTTCATGACTTTAAAAGATTTCATTTTATTTTCCTTCTTTTTCAATTACTTTTTGATAAGCAAGGCGTTTAGGATCTAAGTCATTCTTGCAAAGATAAATTATGCCACAATAAACGTATCCTAGCTTATCTGCTAACCCTCGCATATTCTTATTCTCAATTTTAGTATCAATTTTAATATTAAAAACTTGATTTCTTGCTGCTTCAACTTCTACAAATTTCATCATCTCTGTAGCAACCTCTTGGTGATAATATTTTTTGTTAACAGCAATCCGATGAACTGTCCAATATTCGTCACTGTTTAACCAAGCCCCTTCATAGATATTTAAATAGGTTGGTTCAGGAGTTCTTAAAACAGCCATACACCCTTTAATTATGTTATCATCTTCAAAAACATACATTCTTTGATTGACAATATCATCACTAATATTATTCTCATCAGGATAGCCAGTAGGTGCTTGCCACTGATCAGACTTAACAGATCTAAATAATTCCTTAGCGTCATTTATACACTTCATAATCCCTTTTAAATCAATCATTATTGCTAATCTAATCATAATAAACTCCTTGGATAGCATATTATAGCATATTTTTGCAAATTTGAAAGAAAAAAAGTAAAAAATCACATCTTCTGTGATTTTTTATTAACTATTTCAACTAAGTCTGCTAAGACCCAAAGATATTTACCCGTTGTATGACCCCAAATTTCTTTGAACACAGCATTATTAATTGTGGGCCAGAATGGTTCATCATCATCGCCCAATGTCTTAATACCAACAGGTAATGCACCAACCATTTGGCGTGAAAAGGCAACATAAAGTGGATGGAAGTTGTGTCCCTCACCATACATAGTTGAAGAAGCAAATGGATTTTTACCGAAAATCCATTCTAACTGATCAATCGCTATTTGCCCTAATTCTGTTTTATCTAAAACCTTGGCAATCATTGTTACAGCTTTAACTTTACTTAATAATGTTGCATGATAACCTCTTCTTTGAACAGCTATCGGGAATAATCGCAAATAAACTCCTTCATTTAACTTGATTCCATGCATCGCTTGTTGTTTTAAATTTGCCATGCCTTCTTCTATTGTTCCATGAGTCGCTGGTATTGTAAATCTTTCAGCATTTAGTTTATCAACTTCGTAAATATGTGCTGGTAAAAGGTTGTATGGTCGTGCTTTATCAATTGACCATATCACGTATTCAGCATATAATTCTAAACCATGGCGCCATTTTTCTGCATCATTATGATTAGGCATAATTTCTAGTAAACGTGCTAAGCCTTGAATCGGTGTCTGTTCATGGCCACGATGTTCATAAGTTAAGATACTAGTATGTGCAGGGTCCTCATAAAAATAACCTCGTACTGGAATATCCCAACTTGGATATTCAGACTGTTGACAAGCTAAGATGATATTTGCAAAATTGCAAGCTTCATTAATGTATTTATTGTCACAAGTAAGTAAATATAATTCACAAGCTGTCATGCAAGCACAACCAACTACTTGAGCATCAACATTGGTGCCCCAACGTTTTGTATATATCCCTTTTTTATAACCATCAACTCCAAATTGATAATCTTCCACAGCACTTCTAGCACACCATTTAGCAAATACCGCATCACTTTCTTTATACATCTGGGCAGCAACACTAAGTGCCGCAGCAGAACATAAGTTTTCAAAAGGACCATTTTCCGCTTGACTAATTAAGACACTCTTATTATCTGGTTTTAAAACATTACTGCGCCAAATCGAATAACTTACAGCACAAGCTCGTGAACCATCACCAAAGCGTGTTTGTAAAAGCCAGTTGATACCAACTTTAGCCTCTTCAAGCAAGCGTTCATATAAATCGGTATCAGTATATTGATATTTCTCTGCTAGTTCTAAAATTGCTTGAGCCATTTCAGCAGTACAAATTTCAAACTGCGAAACATCACCAGCATCGTGCCAACCACCATGATTGGGAACACTGCTACCATTTGGATGAACTGTTCGGCAATTTAAATGACACGCACTATGGACATTAACTACTTCTTCGCCGCAGCGCAACATTCGTAAAAAATTCATACTTTTCCAAATAGATGATAAGTATGGCATATCATTAATTGCAAACATCGGTGTCTTGCGTTCATCAATCTTTAAATAATACTCACCAGTAGTTGTCAAACTAGAAAAATCAAGTTCATAAAAGGAGCCTAGACTAGAATTACATCCTTTAACAAGCCCTTCATACACCAATTCTTCTTTATAATTGTATACTTGAAAAGATTTATTGGGAGTACTCGCAACTAATGCCACTTTTTTAGCATTATTAAAGTAACCTGTATGGCAATACGCAATACGATCATCTAATTGCCAACCTTTATCATGATCTTGTTTAACCAGTTCTGCGCGAATATTATGAATATAAACTTTTAATTCTGGTAATCCTTCTGGTGGACATCCCATTAAGAAAGGGGTAACACTTAACTTAGTAACATCATTGCGTTTAATATGGGACACTTCCCAGACCACATGATTCCATTCATTTGGTACTAAACTAGGAGCATGATTTTCTTCAGCACCATTATTGCCAAACGAAAAATGAAAATAGAAATTTTGATGGCCAACAGATTCAATATAAACCCAAGCACTTAATCGGTTATATTCCGAATAGTCTACATGAGGCAATTGAAAAGTAACTCCGCAGGCAGGACGTGGAAAAACATTCTCAACTTGAGTGTTCGCGGTAATTAATAAACTACTATTACCAAAATTTGCGAATTTATTAGAAAGAGTCATGGAACCATCTTTTGGACCAATTACACCTTCTAAAGTATCTCCATTATAAATGTCCTTGGTAGATAGGACTGGCTTATTTAACCATCTTGTATTTGCATCATCATTTATATCAGCCAATATCTCTTTATGAGCAAAACGGCTATTCTTAATCATTTTTTCCATTATCAATGTCTCCTTTTGGCATATTATATCATTATTTTTTAATAAATGCTTTTTAATAACAATTTTTCTTGCTTGTTAAATGAAAAAAGGAAAGTGCTTTGCACTTTGCCTATTAACTACTTGATAAAGTTCTCAATGACTTCGACTAATGATTCTAGTCCTTTTTGATCAACACTTGTAAAACGCTTCTCTTGATAACTATCAATATCCATTACCCCAACAATCGCATTTTTCTTTCTAATTGGAATTACAATCTCGGCCATTGAACGGCTATCACAAGCAATATGATTGGCATATTCGCAAACATTTGGAATGACTAAGGTCTGCCCTTTTACCCATGCTTCACCACATACACCATGGCCTTTCTTAATTCTAACACAAGCAGGTAAGCCTTGAAAGGGTCCTAATATTAACTCATCATCATCAACAAAATAAAAGCCTACCCAACTAACATCAGCAAGTTCATTAAAAAGCAAAGCTGCTGTATTAGCATAATTACTAATCGAGTTATCAACTCCTTCTGTTAGGGCATAAAGTTGTTGCTTTATTTGAGCATAATTAGTCATATTTACCTCCACTAATGAAATCTAGGCTGTGTTAGACTTACTTCAAAAATAGTGTAATCACGTTTATCACCAAAATAAGTCACAGCTAAGTAATAGAAATCCGCAATTTTTAATGAATGAAAATTTCCTACTTTGTAGCCTTCCATACAAACAGTTTTATTAGTATAATCAATAATCACTTGACGTAAGTCCTTTGTGATACCTACCCCTAAAGTTTTAAGATAACTCTCTTTTATTGTCCAATCATGGAAAAAATAATCTGCAAATTCTTGATCATTCATCACTTCGCATTTTTTTGCATCAAGAGAATTCATCGTTTTGTGAATTATCTTTCGGTTAATCGGGCGAATCTGTTCGATGTCTAAACCTACTTCAATTTCAGCAAGCGTAACACCGGCATAAACCCCACTATGACTTTTATTGAAGTGATAAGAGGGAAAATCTTTTAGAAATGGCTTCTTATACTCATTATATTGATAATTAATTCTGCTTTTAATTATATTTTTGTCATCCTTAAGAGCTCTGATTAACAAGAGTTCTGCCCCTAATGTGCGTTTTTGATCAAGTTCAATTTGATAATCAGTGAGACGTTCTAGAACATCAGCAGAGACATATTCAAAATGTTTAGCATCGTCGATAGACAATTCCGAAACATCAGCAATTAAAATTTTAATTTTATCCATTATAAACCCCATTATTTTTGGGCATTTTCAATATAGCTACAGACATCACGGACAGTGCAAAATTGGTTAACCTCAAAATTATCAATTTCAATATTAAAAGTTTCTTCAATCGCCATCGCCATGTACAGCATTGTAACTGATGTAAATCCCAAATCACTAAATAATGTTGAATCTTCGGTGATTACAGTAGGGACATTAGCACTGCCCAACATCTCAATAAATATTTCTTTTAGTTTATTAAATATCATATTGTCCTCATCTCATCTCGCGAATCTAAATCATTCAGCGAGAAAAATCATTTGTACGAATTATTATTTGGCTAATTCTAGCATAAGTAGGCAATTTCTTATTTACTTCATTTAGTAAATTTTCAAAGTAAGCTTCTTTGTCTAGTACATTTTGTTTATGTAGATAGACTTCATTCATTAACACTTCGGCAACTATGGTTGCGACACCTAAAGCACTGGTGCTAGCATATACTAGCGAATCTCTCACTGCGTCATCTTTATTTATGAGATGCTCTAATGCTGTTGGCGCAATATTTTCACCATTACCAAAAATAATAATATTCTTCTTTCGGCCAATAATATAGAGTTGACCTAATTCATCAAAGCGTGCTAAATCACCAGTTTTTAACCAACCGTCTACTAGCACTTTATTGGTAGCATCAGAATCGTTATAATAACCATCCATCACGTTATCACCTTTTATCAAAAGTTCATCATTCACTATCTTCAACTCTTGTTCTGGAAAAGGAAGACCAACCGAAAGGGGATAGTCGATACTGTTAGGATTACCACTAACCATATTAGCAGCTTCAGTCAAACCGTAACCAGGGAAAATTTCAATATCAAATTCTTTATATGCTTTGGGTAGTTCTTCACCAACTTCGGCTCCACCACAAATAATGTTTTTCAATTCGCCGCCAACATTATCAATACCTCTTTGTTTAATTACCGTGAGAATCATTTTAGCAAGTTCAGGTACAATAACCAAAATTGTTGGTTTAAATGTTTTCATAACTCGGAAAAGTCGCATCACGTCAGGACAGAAACCCAAAGTTGAACCGGTATAAATACTAGTTAATAAATTCCTAATTAACCCAAAAACATGAGTTAGAGGAATTACTGAAAGATAGCGTTGTTTAAAAACATCGTGATAACCTAGGCAGCCATTCACTACTCCTCTTGTTACAGCACCGTGATTTAGCAAAGTTGCTTGACATGAAACACCCGTCCCGTGAGCAAAAATAATAACTGCAGGATCGGTCTTTTGACATTTTTGGCAAGGCAGATAATCTTCGAGTGGTAGGTTATCTATATTAATCAATTTGTCCAGAAATTCCGCCGAAAATTCACTAATCTTACCTAATGACGAATTATCGTAAATTAGTTTTTCAATGTCGCAAAACGCTACATTATATTGAATATCTTCTTTAGGCGTTTGATATGGAAGTAAAACCGCAACATAACCTAAAGTAGTTACTGCTAAGAAACTCTTGACAAAACTATAATCATTCTTTAATAGTATGCCAATATGAGCCCTTTTTGCTAACTTTAATTTTGCTAGTTGAAAGCGTAGTTTAGCAACATCATTCTCAGCTTGTTCATAAGTAATTACTTCATCTTGATAATAAAAAGCATATTCTTGAGCATTATCATTAACTGCTTTTTGCCACAATTCAGCTATTGTTGGTAAATAAACAATTTTCTTAAATGTTTCTTGATCAGTATATTTACTGAAATCTGAAAATGTTGTCTTCATATTACTTCCTTAATCCTTCTTTACAGTTTGCTCATATAAATTAAGCAATTTCTCTTCGGCTTCTCTTAAAACGTTACTAAGCTTCTCAATTTCCGCAATTGTGGGAATTTTATTAGCACAGTACTTTGTGATATCAATTGGTTCACCGATAACAATGTGCTTTCGGTGAAATGATTTATTGGTATAAGCAATATAAACAGGAATAACTGGTGCATTAGATTTAAGAGCTAATAAAATAACACCGGATTTAAAAGATTGAATTGTACTATTATCGCTACTTAATTTTCCTTCAGGAAATAAGCTAATAACACCATCTTCATTTAGTTCATCAAGCGAGCGGCGCATACTTTTTAAATCAACGATATTCCGATTAATTCGTAAGCAGCCAACCGATCGAATCATCCAAGCGAATAGACGACTTTTTTCAAAAAGCACTTCCGCAGCAAGGTAACGAATCCGGCGGAATGCAAAAGCATAGCATAAACAAATGGGATCCATTAAACTATTGTGATTAGCAATCACAATTGCCCGACCTTTGATTATCCGGTTTTGCAACTTTTTATTTTGAAAAATATATTTAGGTCGATATACTAATAAAAATGGTAACCAACCGGTTATTTTGACAAAATCTAGCACAAACATTTTAAGATTAAATATCCGGAAGAACCGACAATTGGGATAGATTCTTTTTTTCGTAGTTGCCATGGGTCCTCCTATTTTTTTAACTCATTAGCTAATTTCTGCTGTAATTCTAGTATTCTATTACGTAAAATATCATTTAACTTGATGATATCATTTTTTTCTAAATATTGTTTATCAAGGTAATCGCGCAAATAAAGCGGTTCTCCAATCATTACATGGACTCTTTTAAAGAAACCATAATTACCATCCGTAACAACTGGTACTATTTTTGCATTTGCCATATAAGCAATATACGCGGCACTTGTGTTAAATGGTAATAGTTTTTTTGTCGCCGAAATACGTCCTTCTGGAAAAACCAAAAGTATCTTATTTTCTTCTAAAACACTAATGGCATTGGCAAAAAAATCAACCTCATGGGTATCCCGATTAACGCGAATAGCTCCTAAGTGTTTAATCAGTCTTGCATTATTTGGCTTTTTGTATAACACTTCCGCTGCTAAAAACCACAATGAATAGCGGAAAAAGAGAAAAAGATAAGTTACATAATCGCGCAAGCCAGTATGATTAGAGACAATCATTGTTTTACCGGTAAGCTTCTTACCTTGTATTTCTTTATTCTCATAATATACTTTCCGTTTTAAGTAAATAACAGCAGGAAGTACTCCTGTTACTTTTACAAACCCCAATATAAATTTATTCATACTTACCTACTCATTCTTGTCAATATATAAACAAAACTCATTCACTGTATTTAAAACTGTATTATTAGTAAAAGTAATTTTAATATTAAAAGCCTCTTCAATTCGAGAAATGAGAACAAAATATTCAAGGCTATTACCCCCTAAATCCATAATAAAGTGATCATCATCATGAATGTCCTCAGCTTGTTTAGTTAGTACTGCCGCAATCGTTTCCTTTAGACTTTTTTTTATTGAGGTAATACGTGCATCTTCATAATTAATATTATTTGCTTCCTCAGTCTTAAATTCAACTTCATGAAGCTCATTTTTTAATATTTTACTAATCAATTTTTTTCGATTTACTTTTAAAGATTCTTCAAGTGCTATACTATCAGTAGTCACAATAATGCGACGTACTTGTTGATGAATAGGCATTGTCGCATTGATGGCATTAATATTTTGAAATAGTTTTCTAACTTGATGATTAGTTACCTGTTTACTAATCTGCGCAACTAGTGTAACTTCAAGATTACCATCTTCGTTGGGAACGCCTAATATCGAAAAACGTTTAACATAATCTAGTGTAAAATAGCGTTCTAAATCATCAGGATTAATATTTTCGCCGTTTTCTCCGATAATAATATCATCTAAACGTCCATTAATAAAATAATTACCCTTGGAATCTTGATAGGCAATATCACCCGTTTTAAACCATTCCTCTTCCCTTCGTAGAACAAAACACTCATTTTGAAAGATTGCGGTAAAAAGTGAATCACCTTTTACTTGTAATTCATTATTGACTATCTGATAAGTAATTCCCTTTAAAGGCTGACCGATTGATCCTTTTATTAGTTGGCTATAATTACTAGCAAGTTCGACCGATGTTATCCCAATTTCCGTCATACCATAACCGACATGAAGGGAATAACCAATGGCATTTACTATTTTTAAAGTATCTTCAAGAACATACCCTCCACCAGAAATACAAAACTTAATTGAAGGACCAAATACCTTTTTTTGGACTTTTTTGAATAATACTTTGCTTGCTAAAAAACGCCCCAAACGAGGGAATGTGTTTTGCCATTTAGCACTTATTGCTAATCCTTTTTTTAAACGTTCGGACAAATTATCGCGTGCTGCTTGTTTGGTGATTGACTGAGCAACTGTATTCCAAAGAATTGGCACAGCAAATACATGTGTAACTTGATGGAGTTGACAAGTTCTCGTGATATTCTCGGGATTATTATCCTTCAAGAAAACAAAAGTTCTTCCAAAAAAACCAAACCATAGTAAAACAGCTGATAAGCCATAGATATGATAAAATGGCAAAAAGGCTAAAAGTTTCATTTTGCCTTTATGGAAGGAACGAATGTCTTTATTTTGCTTAACAATTGACCAACTCTTTAAGATTTGCATGCAAATCGCTTTTCCTTCATACAGACAAATCTTAGCAGGACCTGATGTTCCTGATGTTGATAGAACAATACTATTTGACCATTTCGGAGCAGAACCTGTCGATTGAAAGTTTTTCGCCTCTTCGATTAATTTATAGGCATTATACTCATTATCACCTAATTCCGGATAATCTGTAATTACCGCTTTAACAGCTAATTTTGTTAAAACATTAGTAATCATTTCACTATCTAATTGGGTATTTATTAAGACTGGACGATAGCCACTTTGAAGAAGGGACCAAAATGTTACTATCCATTCAAGAGAATTTCCTAATTTTAAACCAATATATGATTCTGTTGGAATATGTTGAAAAATCATTTGATAATAAGCTGAGGTCTTTTCAATTAGTTCTTGACATTCATGATACGTAGTATAGCTAATTGATGTACCTACAAGTTTTTCAGCAATAATATTATCACTAAAGCCAAACATCACATCAAAAATAGCTTTAAATGTATAGTCGCTTTGATTCAATTTTTTCACAGATTCACGTACAATCTTCAAAACTCTTTCCATGCTATCCTCTTACTTGTGAAATTTTGTGTCAATTACTAGTATATTATAGCAGTTTTTAGCGAAATAGTCAACTAATCACACTGTGCATAATAAAGCACCCCAAAATTGGAGTGCTAATATAAAGGAAATTATTAAAGTTGTTTTTAGCGTGGTCGACCGCCACCACCCATTCCTCCACCAATCGAATAAATTAGGCTGGACATCGTAATATTTGTCGTAGTAGTACCTAAAGCTAGCTTATATGTTTTACCAATTGTAATAAAAGGTCCACTAATTAAGACCGACTGATAACGTTTTTTAGCAGTATGTGTGAACAAAATATCATTATTGCTATCCATAATCGTTATTTCGGTATTAGCATTTTGAGCACTATTCATATTATATAGAATTGATGCTTGTGATGAGGTATTACCAAAGTTTTGGGCCATTCCACTGCTACCAATTGCTACAAAAACACCGCCGGTAATTTGAGCAACTCCATCGTAGTCAAGGGCACCATTTCCACTTGATGTTGGCCCTTCAACAATCGTAGTACCGCCAGAAACGTAAAGAGCACCATTTGCGTCAATTCCATCACCACTTGCATTTACTGAAAGATTTCCCCCCGTAATTGTAATAAAACAATTACTGTTAGGATTAAATGAGCCAAAACCCGGTCGGCCAAGCCCTGAGCCATCCTTACCACCAGCCGCATTTAAACCATCATCAGTAGCACTTATTTTAATTGTGCCACCATTTATCGTAATATTCTGGGCTTCTATTCCTTCATAACTTTGGGAAATAGTGATTATACCACCGTTAATAATAATAGTACTATCGGCGTGAATACCATCATCACCACTTGTGACATCATAAGAACCACCATCTAGTTGAATAGAGCCGTTAGAGTGAATGGCATCATCTGATGTATCAAGCGTTAATTCTCCACTTGTTATGACAATATTACTAGTAGCTTTTATTCCCTTCATTGACTCAGTTGTAACACTACCCCAGTATCCACCACTATTGCTGCTAGAATTAGCACTACCACCACCAGTTTTTATGGTAAAATTGCCTTTTATAATCTGAATAGTTGAACTTGCCTGAATACCATCAAGCATTCCTGTAATATTGTAAGTTCCGCCATCAATGTAAATATAGCCTAACGTAGTATCTTCATCATTTTCGCAGTGAATACCATCATGCTCAGCTTTAATATTAACATTACAATTATTCATTCTAACACTATCATTAACATCAAAACCATCTTCAGCAGCATTAACATTAAGGGTAGTACCAACAATAATCAAATCATCTTTAGCGACAATTCCATTACCATACGAACTAGTCACGCTAAGAGTGCCTGTTCCATTAATTGTCAAATCGTCTTTAGCAAAAATAGTACCATCAATATTGTTATCGTCTATTGCAATATAATTGTTTGTAGTTATTAATTCATTATTCCCAACAATATTTAGGAACACTTTATCGGCTGATAAGACATATACAGGAGCAGTCGATGTAGCTGTTATGCTTGCATTATTTAAAATAACGGTTACTTTATCAGCATTATCAATATTGACAACAATTTGGCCATCATAAAGTGTACCCGTTACTTCATAGATACCTTTTTTGGTTATTGTCGCATTTTGGCCATTAATTACTACATTGCTGCTATCACAGCTGATTGAAGTACCATTCAGTGAAATAGCAACTTTTTCATCTTCCGCATATGACACCTTATTATCCTTATTACTAAACATATCGTCAGAATTAGGAACAGCAATATCAGTATCAGGTAGTTCTACTTCGCCTGGAACTACTGGATTGGGGGCATCACATGACACTAACAACACCATTATTAATACCACAAGCATCATCACAAATTTATGTTTAAGTTTCACACGATCAACTCCTTTTACAGTTCACTTTGAGAATGTTCTTCTATGCTTAACATTACTTCTAAATTACCATTCAAGCAGCGCAATTCGTCAATGAATTCCTTCTCGCTTATACCTCCAACAAGAGTAATCTGGTAGGTTAGTTTGAACATGCTTCCCATATTAGTTGTTTTTACTTTTACAAGCTGCTGTTTGGTAGTATATTTCTTGAATACATCAATAAATACATCACTATAGTTTAAATCTTCAGGAATAGTTATTTTTAGAACCTTATCTTTTGTATGTACCGAAGTGTTGCCAAAATTAGTAACTGAAAGCACCCAAAAAACAAAAGCGATTAGAACTACAAAGATAACAGCATAAGTGACATATCCCATTCCTAATGCTAAACCAGCTGTACTCGCAACAAAAATTGCACATATTTCTTTAGCGGTGCCAGGAGAAGAGCGAAATCTTACTAAACTAAACGCACCCGCAACAGCAATTCCTGCACCTAAATTACCATTAACCATTATAATTACTAACGAAACTACAGCAGGAATCAATGCTAAGGTAATTGCAAAGCTTTTAGAATAACGACTTTTATATGCGGTCGTAACGGCTAAGCAAATTCCTAACAAAAATGCCACTGCCATTATTACAATGAATCCCCAGAAAGTTATTTTAGTTGCTATAATAGAATCAAATATCTTTTCCATGTTTATGCCTCTTTCTTTAATTGATAAGCCATTCCATATTTGGAAAACGGTCTTTTATATATTTTATTACTACTTAATTCATGTACTAGCCAAAGGGGAAAAGCAGTGCTACTTTTTACTTCCATTAGTATTTCATCATCGCCCAATAATGGTGTACCATATATTCCTTTAGTTAAGTTTAAGTCATAATCACGATATAACAAATTAGTATCAAAAGTCAAGCGCAAATCATGATTACCAATCCCATAATAAGCACTTCGCTGATAACTCAAGACTACAGATGGCTCAATTTTACCATATCGCTTCAAGAAATAATTTATCTCTTTTGCAATTTGACTACTATCGTCAATTTGGCCACTAATTATTCCCGTCATTGCTTGTTTTTCTGGCAACGCCATTCTTCTTTTATAAACAATTCCGTCATACTTATTCTTTAATTCAATAAAAACTAAATCATTTGATTTAGGTATACCATAACTACGAAGACGAATTTTCTCTTTGTAAACTGGCTTTTCAATCGAGCGACGGATTAATAAACTATTGGAAGTATCAAAATATAAATTACATACCAAGCTTTTCCCGTGCTCATCTAACTCCATGTTTTGATTAATTGTATCTATAATAGCATTGTACTGCTGATTATTAATGATGAACTTTAACTCATATCGTCTAAACACACTACCCTTATCCAAAGTCAGCACCTCTTTTTCTACAATAACATTATAAAACATTAAACTTAAATTAACTTAAAAGTATCAGTAAAAAATAAAAATCTTCATATGAAGATTTTTTACTTTTGAAGACATTTATAATTCAATTTCAGCAATGAAATCATGACCAGTTTTACTTGATAAAGTAAGTTTTCCCTTATGCATATCGATTATCTCTTTAGCAATGGATAAGCCGATGCCACTTCCTTCAATACTCGATGCACGAGAAATAGCTGAACGGTAGAAACGATCACAATATTTATTTAGGTTACCTATTTCTACGCCTTCGCAATCATTTCGACACTCAATCATTATTCGTCCTTTTTCACTACTTATTTTAACATAAATTGCTTTTTGGGAATACTTATATGCATTATCGAGCAAAATAAAAATCATTTGTCTAATTAGCTTTTCGTTGCCATAATAATTAATATTATTATCAATAGTAACCTCAAACACCCGTTTATCGCTAATCACTGTTCTAAATGAATCAGTAACATCGATAATAGCATCTGTTAATACAAACTTTTCACATTCATTTTTAAAATCGTCTTCACTAATTTTTGATAATAATAATAAGTTTTTGGTCATGGTTGCCATTCGTTCTACCTGTTTAGCAATCATGCGTGTATATTCATTTGTACCAACTTCTAATTCCAGTATTTCATTATTAGCCGAAATAATCGTAAGTGGGGTTTTTAGTTCATGGCTAGCATCAGTCACAAAGCTTTTTTGCTTTTCATAACTCTTAGCAATTGGCAAAATAGCCCTTTTTGATAATAGTATTACAACTAATGTAACAGCTACCATTCCTAGACCCGATACAATTATACTTCCTATTAAAAAATCTTTTACTGTCATCAATTGCTTTGAACAATCAATAAAGATTATTAATGTACCTGATTCCGTCAGTTCTTTACGATAACGATAAATATCCAAATAACCCGATGTTCTTTTAGTTGTTAATACTTCTTGACTATACAAAACAGCGTTTGTCTGATCTACAGCGAAGATATGCGTTGTATCAATTTTTACTGCTTCATGGTTATTATCTAAAATTACTGAGAAATAACGAGTTTCGAAACGCGTTTCACCCGTCATTTTATCACTTGGTGGCCGCATATCTTTAGGGGGAGCAGGTTGAGGTAAGAATTGACCATTACCTCTAACAAGATTATCAAGCACGTCATCAGCAAAATTTGTTACTGTTATATAATTAATTAAATTAATAGCTACCATAATAATGGCAAGGACAATGGTAACTGCTGTCATAGCTACTACAATAAAACGTTTTTGTAATTTTCTAATCATGTTTATTCTCCAATTGATATCCCAAACCTCTAACTGCTTTTATTGTTACATTTGCACTAATGAAATCAAGCTTTTTTCTAATTGCTGAAATGTACACCCATACTACATTTATCTCTGCCTCCGTGTCAAAACCCCAAACTTTCTCCATAAATCGCTCAGTGGATATTAACACATTCGCATTATTCATTAATAATTCTAACATCTGAAACTCTTTACTTGATAAGCGGCACTTCTTATAACTTGTCGATAACTCATAATTTTGGGGATTAAGAGAAATATCAGCAAAAACATATTCTTTAATGCTAGTATCTTTACGTCTAGTTACTGAGCGAATCCGTGCTAATAGTTCTTTCATTGCAAAGGGCTTAGTTAAGTAATCATCTGCACCCACATCAAGCCCTAACACCCGATCATCAATCTCCGCCTTCGCTGTCAGCATTAAAATTGGTACATTGTTACCATTTTTTCGGAGTTCTTTTGCGACTGATACTCCGTCTAGTTTGGGCATCATTACATCTAAAATGACAGCATCATATTCAGCACACGCTAAATAATCAAGAGCTTCTTCGCCATCATACACCACGTCTACTAAATAATTATTATGACGTAGTACTTTAGCAACCGCACTGGCAATCTCTCTTTCATCTTCTACCAATAATAATTTCATACCATTACCTCAATCTAACAATATTATATATTAGATACTTAAAAATAAACTAAAAACTAGAACTCCTTTTCATAACTTTGGAGACGTTTTTCCCAACATATCTTACGAATTGTAACATCACGAATCTTCAAACTTGTACAATACGGAGAAAAGCCAGCATGGCCACTGGTTAATGGGAAATCATCAACAATCTCTAAGACTAATTTTCCATCAACTAATAAAAAGCAATGACCATTAATTGAACCACAAGTTATTTCTACTTCAGTTCCCGGAACATACTTATACAATGAGGTTGAAGCATAGAAACCATGTTCACCACATTTTTCAATTCCTGATAAATGGTCATACCAACCATTTAAACCACAAACATAACCATCTGACAAATAATCAGCGGAATTATCCCAGTTACTGCACCAAAGAGCATTTAAATCTCGCGTTGCTGGCAAAACAGTTTGGCATTTAAAAGTTAACATTATATCAAAGTCATAGCATTCTTTTGTATATAATATACCACCTTTATTCTCTATTTCGGTGCCAATTAAGAAACCATTGTCATAGGTCCAATTACCAGCCATAACCATAAAGTAGTCTTGCCAGTTTTGTTCACCACGATAATTAAGAACAATTGGGGATTTTTCAATAATAATCTTTTTTCCTAATAAATAAATATCTTGCATATAAATCTCCTTCTTCTTCTAGTATACCACAAACAACCCTTTTTGCCAATTGAAACATGTGCATTTGTTATTAGGTAATCGACTATACCGAATAAAATAACAAGAATATACTAAATCGGTGATATAAATATGACATGGTTTATAAGCTTAAATCCGGTATTTCAGGCATTATTAGCAACTTTATTTACTTACTTTGTAACCGGAGCAGGCGCTAGTTTAGTCTTTTTCTTTAAAACAATTAACCAAAAAATACTTGATTTCATGATGGGATTTGCGGGAGGAGTAATGATTGCAGCATCATTTTGGTCACTTCTAGCTCCAGCCATTGAGTTATGTGAGAGAATGGGAAAAAAGCCCTTCATCGACCCTGTTATTGGATTTTTACTAGGTGGTTTATTCGTAATTGGTAGCGACATTATGCTCAGTCGTTGGTCTAAAATTGACGTAAAAAGAAAACGTACTTTTTTACTAACATCGGCCGTAACTCTTCACAATATACCAGAAGGTATGGCAGTTGGTGTTGCTTTTGCTACTATTCCTTTAAATATGCCAGGTGTAACAATTGTTGGCGCATTATTGCTGGCGCTTGGAATCGGTTTGCAAAATTTTCCTGAAGGAGCTTGTGTTGCAATGCCCCTTAGGGCAAATGGCTACAGTCGCGGAAAATCCTTCTTCTTAGGCCAGGCGTCGGGGATTGTCGAACCAATCGCAGGAGTAATAGGTGCATTATTTGTTCTGACAGTTCAAAATGTACTACCGTTTCTATTATCATTCTCAGCTGGAGCAATGATAGCGGTAGTATGTTCCGAATTGATTCCCGATTCATTTAAAGACAATAAAATTATTGCTAGTTTAGGGATTATCTTTGGGTTTATTGTAATGATGGCGCTTGACGTTGCTTTAGGATAAAAAAAGAACCATTTGGTTCTTTTTTTCAAATCTATAATTGTACTTCTTCCTGAGGGATTCGCCAATACTTACTGCCATCCTTTTCACGGTCAAAAAATCCATAGTCAATTAAACTTCTTCGCAATAGAATTGGATCATTGAAAGTGTGCCACTTCTCTATTACCGCATTTAATTCTTTTTCTGTGTAAATGATGTCAAAAGCAAATTTATCAGCTAAATACTCAACAATTTCACGCTTTTTGGCAAACTTACTTGGCCAAGTTTTAATCTGTCCTTTTTCATTAATGAAACTTTCAATACTCATAAACTATCTCCATAGGCTTTAGTGCTAGTTTGACAAATACTATTCCATTCACAGTCGGCACATATTTCACATCTTTTATTGGGTCTAATAATTTCAGCAAACACTAGATTCTTAAGCATTGCATACGAGAATATGCCTTCTGCTAAGTGTAATCTACTCATCAAGTGACTATCATATTTACTAACTTTTTCAATATCTTGACATTCACCATTAACAAACTTCGGGCAACAATTACAAATATCATCATTTGAAAAGACAATTCTAACATCATCTTCTTTTTTAATTCATTGATAACCTCATTCATATTGTTAACAAACTTCTCATCATATCCTTTGCCAATAAAAAATTGCATACACAGTAAATGGTGGGGTCTAATGTTTTTAATAAAAATCACCTAATTTCTTTTCTAGTCTATTAATAGTAGATCAAAAATAATATTCTTGAGAATTTTCAACATCTAGCAAATAAATGACAAAACTTTCTGATCAATACTTTTATTAATCTATTTGTACTGGTAGTCTCATATTAATATAGTGCAATCTCTTTTACATCATCTTCAACTAAAAACATCACATCATGCACATTTGTATCACTAATCTCGTCAGCTTTTAATTTAAAATATGTTCCTTTAGCACTAGCTAAAATTGTGCCATTTGCATCTTTTATATATCCCTCAGCTTCAAAAAGAAAGCGATTATTCCTTGTAATTCTTCCTACTCCCATTAGTTTTTGGTTTAAAGGTACCGGCTTTAAAAACCTAACACTTAAATCAGTAGTAACACCCCAAGTAGTGGGTTCACTAATCCAAATGGCCCGGCCAATCAGTTCATCGAGCATACAAGTAATCATTCCCCCATGGGTACGACCAGGATAACTTTGATGTTTATCAGCATAAGTAAATATACTAACAACAGTATCATCTTCCATCTCATAAAAAGATGCTTTTAAACCGGCATCATTATTCATACCACAAATAATACACATATCACTATTTAATTGCTTTCTTACTACTTTCATACACACTCCAAATACTCTTATATTATAGCACAAATCAAATTTATTGTAAAAACAACTAATGAATTAATATAAAAGTTTTATTATAAATATTATTTGTAAAAGATTAAAATATAAAAAAAGGTCTAATCAGTATTTTCTACTGTATAAACCTATACTTCTAAATGCCTGTATGTAACAAAAAGGGCAGATTTCAACTATTTTATAACTAAAAGGGCAGAATCTGCAAAAAGTGTAACAAAAAGGGCAGGATTACGAACTATTGCTTACATACATAATTTTATTGTAACAAAAAGGGCATTGCTTATTTTTGCAGTGTGTAACTAAAAGGGCAGAATCTGTTCAATAAAACTATAATTATTATACTCCAAATTTCTCCTTTTTACAATAGTTTTGCAACAGACATAATTACAAAATTAAAGCCAGGTGATATCTTCATCTGGCTATTTTGCTATATATTTACTGTTATTGATTGGCCACTTTTTTCTTCATTTTCCCTCAGCTTTGCTTTTACATCTTCAACAGATAAATTACACATTTTATTCTTTCCTCTATTTTGTAATTTCTTTCCCCTCTACATACACTTTAATTTCATCAATCGGTACTTTTTCAGTTTCAACTATAATGTGCCATCCTGCCATATCACAGGTTACGATATCTGGTGTTTTTGTTGTGAAGCTAATGTCCATCTTGTTATCATATACATTTACATTTGTTGCTTTGAATCTTATACTGCCTGAACTAGCTATTAATAAAACTAGCACAAGGTTATGATCTACCCTCATATTCACCTGGTAATATATATACATAATATTGCGTTTCTTTTACGTATGAATAAGAGTGTGATTTTGAAATAACTGTAAAATATTCACCTTGATAAACACCTTCTTTATGTACTTTACCCTCAGCTATAACATTATTCATGGAGTCTCTAACTTGCCATCTAAATGATACAAATTCATATTTAGAGTTATATTGGTAGATTTTTTGGCCACTAATAGTTGCCGTAATACCACCATTATATTGAATATCGATTTTGATACTTGTAATTAATTGTTGTACAACAGTATCTCCAGTCCAAAATATAGTATCTACTACTAATGGTAATGTATCACCATTGCTGCATATAAATGATAATTGTCCACAACGTCTACACGCTTCACCCCCATAATAATAAGAATCGTGACCAGTAGCTTTAATTGTTTCCATATAAGTATCTTTACATTTTGAACATTTATATGTTGTTGAACCAGTTGTTAAACAAGTAGCTTCTTTTTGTGAAGAAACAATATAATTATGTCCAGCGGCTTTAAGTGTTCTAGTATAAGATTTCTCACAACCTGTACATTTATACAATGCTGTACCTTCTTTATCACAATATTCAGTTTTAGAAGTTAATTCATAATAACAATAATGTCTGGTTGATTCTATTATTAGAGAAATTGTTGTTATTAATAAAATAATGGATATTACAACTCCTATGCTAATAAAAAGTTTCTTCCTGTTAACATTATTCACTTTATAATTTTCACTAGTTTGCTTGGTTGTTTTCATATTTTGGCAATTTGTAGAAAAAGTATTTCTTGATTGGTTTATGCTTTCTTCAGATGAAAAATTGTTTTCTATTAATTTATTAACATAATCAATGTTGTTTATTACAAAATTATATGCTTCTTTTAATTGTATAAATTTTTTCCCATCTTTATAATACTTTGCTGAAACATCAGGATGATAAATATGAGACATTGTTCTATATTGTTTTTCAACAGTTTCCTTAGTTAGTTTATTAGACAATGATAATTCTAAAAGATTCAAATACCCAATTATTTGCAAAATTTCTGTGTTCATATATTCCTCCTATAACATCATTTATTTTTTAGAAATTAACTTATGATTGATTAAAAGTATACCATAACTTTGAAACACTTCTTATACACGTATTATATCACAGAATTATTTTTTATTCTAGCATAATAATAAAAGCAGACTAATATCCATGGCATAATACCATTTTACTAGTCTGCTATTCTTGTTTTATTGGTTATTGGTTATAGGTTCGAGTCAGTACATTTTACTCTGCAAATTTGATTCGAGTCAGTATAATATCAGAATCATTTTTTGTTCGAGTCAGTAAGGCTATAATCTCAAACTTGTCTATAAAAATTAAAAAATAGCCCTATCTTGGACTAATTTTAGGTAAGTAAAAATTTTTGTTGAAAAGTGGACCTGTCAAAGATTTTGTTGATTATCAACAAAATTCTTGACAGCCATTTTTTTTGCATAAAAAAATGTCCTTTGTTATAATATTATCGCCAGATAAACTAATACGAAAGGACGGTTACATTATATCATATATTTAAATTATTTCAAAGATATTAATTTTGATTTTGATAAATTTGTTTTTAAAGTAGCTAATGGTATTATCTATGTTGATGCTTATTATGTACCAGGTGATGAAAGATGTCCTATTTGTGGATTTTCATCATTATATAAAAACGGACATATTACAAAAGTTGTAAAGCATTGTACTTATTACACTATGTTGTTTATTGTTAAATGTCATATACAGCGTTACAAATGTAAAAATTGTAGTCATGTTTTTTACGAAAAAGACACTTTTTCTAATCCTAATGAAACTCTTTCCAAAGAATCTATTTTTGTTATTCTCGATAAACTAAAATTGGCTAATGTTACTTTTGAAAGTGTGGCTCGAGACCTTCATATTTCTAGACAAAATGTCATTGATGTTTTTGATCGATATATTGACTATTCTCCTCCCAAAGCATTACCTACTATAATGTCCTGTGATGAGAAACACATAAACAATAAAATGACTGATAATACTTATTTGTTTATTATTGTTGATTTTAAAAAGATTAACATTTATGATATTATTCATTCTAGACATAAGCATGTATTAGAAAAATATTTTAGTAGGTTTTCTCTTGAAGAAAGACTGAAAGTAGAATACATAACGATAGATATGTGGGAAACTTACCTAGATATAGGTAAAAGATACTTTAAAAACGCTAAAATTGCCATAGATTCGTTCCATGTGATGGAAACCATTAATAATGCGATGAATACTGTTAGAATCAGTACTATGCAAAAATACAACCAAAAAACTGATAATATTGAAGACAATCATCCTTATTATTATATTTTAAAAAAATATAGATATTATTTTGTTAAAGAGTTTGACGATATCGATGGTAGAAGATTTTACAATCGCAAACTTAGGGGTTGGTATGATAAACATAGTATGAGAGCATACTTGCTTTCTATTGATGAAAAATTAAGTAAAGCTTATTGGCTGACATCTAGATATCGAGAATTCAATAAAACAACTTCTTATGATGAAGCTTCAGAGAAATTAGAAATATTAATTGATGATTTCTTTAAATCTAATCTTCCAAGTTTCTTTGAAGTTGCTAAGACATTAGCTACGTGGAAAGAATACATAATCAATTCATTCATTACTATTCCAAACTCTTTAAATAAAGAAAACAAGCCAAGAAGATTATCATCTGGAGCTATTGAAGGACTAAACGCCACATTAGAAAAGATTAATGTAAATGGAAATGGGTACTCTAACTTTTG
>CAYJAQ010000003.1:17343-52454 GCA_964368275.1 uncultured Staphylococcaceae bacterium | reverse complement strand
GTTCCTGGTGCTAATCTTACTTCTAGTCCATCACCACCAACGATTGAAGCTTGAATACTTGATACTTCAGCTTTACCTGTCATTGTGAACCATGCGAATGTTGTTGAGCCTAATGCTACAACTGCGAATACCATTGCAAGAATCGATATCGCAAATTTTCTTGTTAATTGTTTCATAATTTTATTCTCCTTTTATTTTTTTATTTTCAATTTTATCAATCCGAAGATCTCGGGAAAAATGAATTTTACCTTATTGATTAGTTCTAATAAGGTTTGATGCGCGGAAGCTTAATTGCATAATTAATTTGTCTAAATAGATTGCGTCGAAACAATCAGCATCCCAACCTTCAATCCATACATTAACTTGGATTTTCGCATAGTAGCAAGGCTCATCATTAATTGGTTTACCTTCCTGAAAGGTTGCCACAAGCGAATTGTTGTTGTAAGCTTCGTAAGGATTCTTAAAGGTTGTTAATTCGTAAACAGTGTCAGGAAATGCTGTTGGCAAGGCAGGTGCAATATCTGAGAATTGTTTTGCTCGATCGTATGCACCGATTGTTGAGCCATAGCCCCGTTCTTCATCTCCTGTTAAATCAAATATTTTACTTTGAAGGTTTGTTCTTTCATCTTTCTTAATTAGCAGCTCTTCTTCTACATTGCTTTCTACAATTCCTACACGAATTGCATCAGCACCATAGTAAGTAGCTTTGGTACCTTTTTGCATGAGGTTTTCACCACCATTGTCAAAGGTTACATCGGCTATCCAGTCAACGCCTTTGGAAAAAACGAAAGTTCCTTCGAGCTCATATTCACGAGCCACATTATAGTTATAACGTTCTGTAATATTATCTACTAGGTATAGATTCCTTTCATATCTTGAAACACTTCTAAACCATAGTGGAAAACTAATGTAATTACCATTTGGCACTACTGATTCTCCTTCATTGTGGGAGAAAGTCTTGCCATCTAGTGAGGTTAGATTATCCATCATGACATCTCCGATGTAAGCACCAATATCTTTTGATGTTAAAACATCACTGAAGTTTATACCATCAAGAGATATTGCAACTACCTTATCACTAGATACTGATAGTTCCAAACCACTTAAAACACCAAAGTCGGTTAAATTAAACCATGCAAAAGTAGATGCTGTAAAAGCGAATAATGCAAAGGTTGAAGTTAATATTGAGATTATTATCTTTTTGCCAAAGCTTTTCACTTTCATCACTTCCTTTACTCTTCAATATTTGCAATCCTAAAGACCATATCCATTTTGATTTTGCCTTCTTGAATAGCTATTGTGCATTCCGGATCATCTCCTTCTATCCACATGTAAACGGTGTATTTCTTCGTTTGCATTGGTCGGAAATGTTCAACCCGTTGACGCATAACTACTGTGTCAGATTCAAATTCAATAATTTCAGGAATGAGAGTGCCTTCATCAAATGGATATACCGTTTCTATCTCGTCATGTTTCATATACATTCGGTAGTACTTATCGTCTTCAACTACTAGTACCCGAATTGCATCATCAACATTTTTTCTAACCGATGATATCTTAATCGATATATCAACACTCATAGCTTCTTTTTCATAGTCAGCTGTAATCTCATTATCGTTTTTCATGTAGAAAGTGTAAGCTAGATAGTCAAAGTCAGGATCAAAGTAATCACCATTACTCTTTGACGCCTCATCAAACTTTAACCAGTTGTAACTAACATCTCGCACATTAAAGGCGGGTGAAGCTAGCAGCCTTGAAGTCGGTGTGGTGAAGTTCTCTTCTTCACAAAGAATCAAGCCGCGATAATAATCAGCATTATCGACTGAGATAACGAAGTTACCAGTGTTCTGTCCAAAAAATGATAGCAATATTAAGATTGCTGATACAGCACCTGTAATAATAGCACCCATTCTTAGAAATGATCTTCGCTGTATGTAATGTATAAAGTTCATAAATCACATCCGATCTAGGCTTTAAATAAAAGAAAAGCCAGTATCATTCAATATACATAAGTAAATAAATGACAACTGGCTACCATTATTGATTTAGGCCCTATAGCTTTGCGTCACTAGCTTTCGCTAGCTTTGCCTTTAACATTTTATAAAGTTACACAATGATGTGAAACATTAACTTAAATGTTATTAATTCAAATGTTATGCTAGTTACATTTAATTATATGAGTTTGGGGTTTTCAATATTAGTATCTAATAATATAAAAAGCCAGCATCATTCACATAAAATAAATGACAACTGGCTACCATTTTTAATCAGGCCCTATAGCTTTGCGTCACTAGCTTTCACTAGTTTTGCCTTTTAACATATTTTTCACTAGTATTATAACAAATAAATAATAGTATGTCAAGGATTTTGTAAATATTTGTAAATATTGTTTACAATTCTTGACAGTTTCTTTCATTATTTTTCTGTCTTTTCAACTATTTCTTCTTCTTTCACCTCTACGATATCTTCAAGTAACTCACTTTTTACTTCATTTTCAATCGTTTCTTTTTGGATATCACTCTTCATAGCATCCATTAATACTTCGTGATGACATTTAGCAATTAAGCCTCTTTCATCTCTAATATATTCAATGATTTCATCAGAAGTGACAGGTTTTGAGAAGTAATAGCCTTGAACAAGTTCAATGCCATGTCTCTTAGCAAACTCTAACATTTCAAAGTCTTCTACACCCTCAGAGATAATAGTAATATTCTTTTCTTTAGCAAATTCAATTAATAAACTTGCAAAGCGTTCTTTAATAATTGAATCTTCATCACTAGCGTAGAACTCACGGTCAAGTTTAATGATGTCAATTGGTGTGTTCTCAAGACGAGAGATGGTTGATTGGTCAAGGGCAAAGCCGTCAACTGCAATCTTAAAGCCAAGTTCCTTTAAACTTTGAATATTTGTTCTTACAACATCAAGTTTTTCAAAGATCGCAAATTCCACGATTTCTAAAGTAATACACTTAGGATTAATACGATAATCCTTAATTAACTTTTGAAACTCAACAGCGAGCTTTGGATCATTCAACTGTTTAGGACTTAAGTTCATTGATAACTGAAGTTCCATAAAAGGGAAATCTTTCTTTAATTCAAAGTATTTTTTGATTAAAGTTTCAACGCCCCAAATACCAACCCAGTTAATATCACCGGTTTGTTCTAAGATATTTATGAACTTGAATGGTGATAGAACACCTAACTCAGGATGATTCCAACGCAATAAGCCTTCCATACCATAGACTTTCGTATTTGTTATATCAACGATTGGTTGATAATATAAAACGAACTCTTGATTCTTAATTGCTTCTTTAACTTGCGTATAGTACTCAAGGTTAGCTGTTTCTTTTTGGCCCATTTTTTCTGAGTAGATAACAACCTTGTTACCACCATCACGTTTACCAATGTAAAGAGCTAAACGGAGTGAATTGATAAGTTGCTTTGATGTGCTACCATGATTAGGATAGAAGGCAACCGCGATTGTAACTGATGGAATGTAAGTTGTGTCACCATAAACGGAAATTGGTTCATTCAAAGTTGATTTGATTAAGTTAGCAAGTTTAATTACTTCACTTTGAGTAGCATCAGCTTTTAAATAAACAATAAAGGTATCAAGGCCATTACGACCTACAGTAACAGTCCGCGGACATACTTTTAGAATCTTCTTAGCTATTTGATCAATGATACGTTTGGCTTCGGTTTCACCGAAAGCACTAACAACTTCGGAAAATTTATCAATATCGAAGCAGATTATCCCAAAGATAGAATCTCTAGTAATCTTGCTAATATAACTGTTAATACTTGAAGTTATTTCACTCTTTGACAAAACGCCTTCAATAAAGTTAGCCATTTCCTCTTTATAGTTCATGCGTTCTTTTAAGACACTACGATATAAAAAGTAAATTGCTGCCGATGTCAAGCCAATAGCGAGGATTGAAACAACGATATAGGAAGCGGGGCTCCAAGCTAGAAACATAGAAATCACCTCAACTCATTCTAGCATATTATTCTTTTTTATGCATAATAAAATTATAATTTTTCTTTTGTTTTTGTTGATTTTGTTGATTTTATCATCTTTGATTTTTTCATGTTGTATTCATCAACAAGTTTCAAAGCATCGTTTTCATTTACAGCTGCGGAGATTAGGTAGCCTTGAATGACATCGCAACCATTCTTGTACAAAAATTGATTCTGCTTATCATCTTCAACGCCTTCAGCAATACAGCCAAGGTCAAGGATGCGTGATAGCGAAATAATCTTTGATACTATCGCTTGTGAATACTTGTCAGTATTAATGTGTTTAATAAATTCTTTGTCAATCTTGATTAAGTCAATTGGTAACTCTCTTAAGTAAAGCATCGAACTGTAACCAGTTCCAAAGTCATCTAGATGGATATCAAAACCATTTTGACGAAGCAGTTTCATCTTCTCAATAACAACCGTAAAGTTATTCATTAAGAATGTTTCAGTAATTTCAATGGCAACTGCACCTTTACGAAGATTAGCTTTTTTGTATTCATCGATAATTTCATTGACGAAACCAGCTTGTAATAACTGAACTGGTGAAACGTTCATTGAAATACGAATATCGTATTTTTCCAGTTCTTTGGCAATTCTAAAGGTTTCATGAATAACAAAGCGACCAATTTTAATAATCATATTGTTCTTTTCTGCTAGTTCAATGAAACGAGCAGGTGATTGACTACGATATTTAGGATTGTCCCAACGAATTAAGGCTTCAAATCCTTCAATGCGTTCTTCAGCATTATTGTACTGTGGTTGAAGATACATTGCGAATTCATTGTTTTCAATAGCTAAACGTAAATCATTTTCCATAATTTGTTCTTTTGTCACAAAGGCATTTAAGCCTAAGTCATATTCAGCGTACTGCATATTGGCATATGTTTGGGCTTTTTGAAGAGCCAAGTATGCATTGGAAATAGCTGATGCAGCCGTTAAATCTGGAAATAAATCACGGTCAATGTAGGATATACCATACTTCGCGGTGATGACTAATTCATTACCTTCAATAAGTAGTGGTCGCTTAAAGCGTTCAACACTCTTGGTAACCCAATCAATTACTTTTTCGCGGCTAGTACCATCTTCAAAGTAAACTGCGAAAGTATTACTTTCTAATTGGTAAACCTTTGATTCAAATTCATTAGTACTATTAACAATCATTTCAGCGACATTCGTTAATATCAAGTCACCAATACGACGGCCGAATAAATCATTAAAGCTTTTGAAACGTGCAATATCAAAGATAACCAACGTTCTTTTTGGAAGTGGTTGAACAGTTCCTGCCACAACTTCTTGCTTTTGATTGAATAACTCTTCTAAATCACTTCTTAGAATACGCATGCCTGGAAGGTGAGTTACATCGTTATATAGCACTTCATTTTGTAAAGCGATAATATGTTCTTTCGTGGTAGCATCGCGACCAATCAAGCGATAACCAAACATTGTCTTTAAAGTGAAGAAGGAAAGATACTTCTTTTTGCCCTCATCATCTAGTAAAATGGTGATTGGTAATTGCCGTTTAACAGCGTCAAATGGAGTTTCATAACTTTCTGTAATTGTTAAATCATTGATGTGGTTATATTTTTGATAATCAATTATTTCCATCTTACATGATTGATTTATACCAGTTATTTTACCATCAGCATTTAAACTAATTGTAAATACTTTATCTTTATTATACATCAAGCGCGAAATTTGCACTTCATTGTTTTTCTTAATAATGAAATAGTAACAAATAACAAGACCGAAGAAGGCAATAACACCATAGATAATTACTCCCGCAAGAGCTGGGATTAACACTGAGTGTTCTTTGATTCTAATGTTAGCTTTATTAAAGATATTAACAATGTAATAATCATAAGCATCAATTTCTTCCGTTGCTTTAGCAAATGCGATAAAGACATCTTCTGTTGCTAACTTCATATCATGAATAACATTAGTATCGGTTTCTTCATAGTTGTAGATTGCATCTTTAAATGCTTCAACGCTTTCACTTGAATTGCTGCTACGTAAAAAGTTATATAATTGAGCTTTGTCAAAACCCGTCTTTTGATATACAATAATACCATCTTTGGTAATGATGAAATAATCATTATCTAAGAAGTCGACTGAACTTTTAAATAAAGGCATGAAGTAATCAGCCGCATCAGTATATACCAAAGTGTTATCAATTTTAAAGATTACATAAGTATGATCAGTATATGTTATCGTCTTATCAAAGGTCGTAAAATCATTTTTTAAATTAAAAATGCTAATGTCATGACCAAAATAACCCGTGTCATATAATTCATTGTTTGGAACAAACTCAATCCCATCAATCAAATAATGATTGTCTGCTAGTAATTCTCCAAACTTTATATCTGAAAAACTTAGATCAGTAAGTTCAGCTGTTGATGTTATTAATTCACTCTTAGTGTTATTCTTAACATAATACTCAAGGATGCCGTAATCACGGCCAATAGTAACGTCAATGTTCGTCCGAACACTCTTGTTAACAACCGAAACGCTCTCGCAAATTTTCGTGTCAAAATACTTATTTGCGATGTAATTATACATTAAAGTTGAAGTTAAAACTACTGCTGCTATTGCGAATATCAATACGATACTTAATTGCACCACAAACTTTTTCATACTTTGCTCCTCTTTCTAAAATATTTGCCAACTCTTATTATGACATACTTTTGAATAAATTTCAACAATTTCAAGACTTTTTTTATTTTTTTTGGCATATTTTTACGTAAAAACGATAAATGGTAGTTCTTAGAAACTACCATTTATTAACTATTTTGAAGTTTTTTCCTCATAGAACATGTATACATTACCACCACTATTTTTACTATTATACAAGACTTTATCTGCTCTTGCATATAGTTCATTGAAGTTTAGTTCATTGCTATTGTATAAGGCTATTCCAATACTACAAGTAATATTTAAACCTTCGATTGATGAAACCTTCTTGCAAATTTCTTCCGCTTTTCGGCTAATTGCCTCAACCGATGAAATATTACGAAGGAAAATGGCAAACTCATCGCCGCCTAAACGACCGACAATATCCGTTGCATAGAAGAGTTCTTTTAAGCACTTACCAACTTGTACTAAAACATTGTCTCCAACTAAATGGCCAAAATTATCATTAATCTGTTTGAAATGATCGACATCAAGGACAAATAAAGCGTGCTCGCCATTGCGGCCCTTAGCTAGTAAGAAACTATCAATCATTTTTTGAATAGTACCACGATTATAAATATCAACTAAGGAATCTTTTTCCGCTTTATCTTGAAGTTCATTGATCTTCTTCATTCTAGCAGATGCATCTGTCAAACGAATGATTGCCCTAATAGCCCGTGAATCCTTATCGCGAACAATAACAACATCAGCATGTGTTAGGATATATTTCCCCTCAGCTCCCATAATTCTAATATCCGTTTCAGCAAGACTTCGGCTGCTACGTTTATGGTAGATGTAATCACCCATAATCACAAACTTATTCATGTCATCCGGATGAATGTATTTATTGGGAAGCGAATAATCACTAAACTTCTCCAAAAAGCCCTTATGGCCAAAAACACTTTCGTAACGATCCGAGAATTTAATGGTATCTTTTACAACGTCGACGTCAACTAGGACGCTATTTGTCATGTTTTCAATTATCCGGTAACGCTCATCTTCAATTTTCAACTGCTCTTGTTCTAAGTACATTGCTTTTCGGTGACGGCTTTCAACAAGAATTACCATTCCTACCAAAATAGCAAAGAGAATTGAAATAACAATTACCGTAATGAACATGGTTGTTAGGATAAAGTTGTATTCAGCAAACACTACATCACGACTTACAAAGTTAACAATGTTGATATCAGCAATTCCCGTTGCTTTATTAATGGCGTAATATGTTTTATTGTTATATCTAAAAGCCATCATCTTCGTGTCTTTGGTTGAAAAGATATCGTGATACTCAATCTCCGAATATTCAGAATTGATTTGGTATTCAGCTAAAAAAGCAAAGAGATTATTGCTAATACCAGGAAAATCAATATTCAAATCTTCATTTGTTGTATAAAGGCTTTTACCTGCTTTATTGTAAAGGGCAAGCGTCGTTTCGCCATTGAATATTTGACTTTCAATCGCCTTTTCAAAAGATGAAACGGGATTACTTGATACTAAAACATTGGTAATTTCTTTTTTTCCGTTATAAATTGGTATTCCAAAAGCAATACTCGTTGCCTTTGTGATACGGCCAAAATCAACTACTTGAATACCAAAGCCTTTATTAATGGCATCCTGAAAATAAATCCGGTCACTGACAGTTGTGGTAACAGAATCAGCACTGCGCATATAGCCATTCAAATCAGCAACAGCAATCATTTCAAAATCGGCTTCTTTTACAAGTTCTTCAAACAATGGTAATAAGTCATAAATTTCATCTTCAGGATATTTTGATTTATATGATGCAATAGCAGTTAAATAATCCTTTTGCATCTTTATGCGCTCATTCATAGCAGAAATGTTATTTTCGGTTGCTTCGTTTAATATTTCGTAGGCATGTTGCTCAATATTTTTCGTATTGCTAACATCAAAAGCTATGATAGCTACAATATATATCATTGCTATTACGGTAACAACAATACTAATGATTAAATTAGATGACCATTTCTTTTTCATAGGCTACCTCATTATTCATATTTTACCATTTTTTACCAATAATGTCAAACGTTTATAATAGTTCAAGGTATTAGAGAAATATTTTAAAGCTTTGACCCTATTATAAGCCAAACTAAAAGCACTTTATTTGATTTATAAAAATTAATATGATATTCTAACTATATAAATAGATATCTTTATTAGCAAGTGAAGTTTTGGTTTTTAAGCTTGACTAATTAAAGGATATTAATAACAATTTATTAATATTATGTCATATGATAAATTAGATAATTAATACATTTTAAAGCAACATCCATCTTTTTATTTGAAAATCATATGTAATATTAGGCATTTACATGAAAATGTTATGTATATATCCAAATAAAGGAGGATAATTATGAGAAGTTTTGCTAAATTAGACTTACAGTACGCACACCGATTTTATGGTTTTAAAGGAGAAGCACAGTATTTACACGGTCACACAGGTATCTTGACTATTGAGGTCGAAGATACCATTGAAGAAGGTGTCAATATGGTTTTCCCATGCAATGAAATTCAAAAAACAGCCTGGGATGTTTTAAAAAACTTTGATCATGCATTAATTTTAAGAGAAGATGATCCACTACTACCAGCAATTCTTGGTGTCTATGAAGCACAAGGAATTCGTCATGGCGCACCTACTAACAAAATGAAAGGTGTTGCTTTTAAAACAGAGCTTGCAACAGCATATCCTGAATGCCGAGTAGTTGTTACCAAAGAAACGATGACAGTAGAAGGCATGATTAAAATTGTTTATGAGTTATTAAAAGATAAGTTAAACATCGTTAAGCTTACTTTTACTAGCGGCGTAAATGGTGCATCAGAGGAATATTCACCAGAAGGAGAGATTGACCGTTGTCCACTATGTGGCATTGCTTTAAATGAAAATGGTGTTTGTCCTAAATGTGGCTATAAGAAAAAATAAATAATACTTGAACATTATTGAAAAGCCCCCTGCTTAAAAAGCAGGAGGTTTTTTCGTATTATTTTAAGCTTTATTTATACTTCTTCCGTATTTGACGAAAAGTGGATCACTTTATTAACGTACTTAGAATATTTCGTAAATAATAATCGTAAAGATTGCTAAATAAATCTTAAGTATTTTAATAAAACAATCCATTTTACATAATGCTTTTAGTTCTTGAAGTACTTGTCAATGCCACCATAACCAACAAGCTTATTCTTTTTGGTCATATTAATAAAACTTGCTAGCCGTCTTTCAAATTCCAAGGGACGCTTTCTTGCTGAATCAATATAAGCAATTCGAATGCGTTTATATTCATCAGGAAATCTTTGGTAATTATCCCAAGCTTCTTCTTCAGCTTTTATGGCATTGATAATATCCTGAGGAAATTCGTATGGTGCTTCAATAATTGGCAAAACACTTTCTCTAATACTAGAATGCAACATTCCCTGGCTTTCGAGCCAAATCAAACGTTCAATATTAGCTTGCGAATATGTACTGCCTTTTCTTCTTGGTGAAAAACGCTGAGCCCGGTAGGAGGCGTCAATGTTTTTGATTGTACTATCAATCCACCCAAAACAAAGTGCTTCTTCAACGGCATCATTATAAGAAAGACCAATTTCTCCTGAACTTTTCATGGGAAAGACAAACCATATTTCCGTTTCTTTCTCAAAGTTTTCATTAAGCCAGGTGCGCCAATCAGCCCTTTTAGTTGCATAAAAAGTTTTTAGCGGTTTCATAATTTCTCCCTAATAGCTATTTAGTATCATCATACTTTGTTTTAAATAGTCTAATTGAACACATTAAAATAATCATTGATAAAAGAAACGATGCTGCTGAGCCATAGCCAAGTCCGCGTGCTACCCATGTTAAAGTAGTACTTGCATCTTCTAAGCAACTTGCTAGAATAAACAAAATACCCATTGGCACTAAAAGAACTAAGGCAATAATTATAAAAGCAACAATTAATGATAGACGGTTAAACTGTTTTAAGTCATGTCTACTTTCTTTATTAAGACCTTTAAATAGTTTGATAAATAAGTAAGTAATCATAATTTTCTCCTATTTCTCTATTAATTTGCTAAATCAATTTTTCCTCATTTATTAGTTCCAAAACATGATACTAGTAAACTGATATGCCACAAATGCCCCATATAGCAGTGTCAAAAATAAGCTGATGATATAACCAATAATTGCTTTCTTGCTTTTTAAATGCCATACTTTTGGATACTGATAAGCAACTAATCCTAATGTTAATGCACCAATTATAAGCCAAAATAGTTCCGTAATATCATTAGCATTAAAGTCGGGATTACTACAAGGGCAACCAAAGATTTTAACAAGAACTAACGAATTTAACACCCGATATGGTATATATAATAGTGGGAATATTAGCCAAGCATAGTACGTTTTTAAGATAGCAATAGCACTGCTTTTTTGAATAATTTCAACATCATAATACTGCTCTTGAAAAGATACTTGTTGATATATTTCACCAATTGAATAGTTAGTGCCACTTGGCGCAACAACCCATTTATCCTCGTTGTCATTTCTTCGTTTTACAATCGCAATAACTTCGCCATCAAAACTAGCAACCTCCTCATTAACTCCTAAGATATATGCATCTTGTTCTTCGCCATCAGGCGCCATTATGCCTTCAATATAGCCATAATTAATGGGGTAATATAAGTCAGGATGTTCAGGATGATACGTCCCTAAAGGGCGATCAACGGTAACATGGACGCGTTTGCCAATTATTCGTTTGTTTATTTTTCTTTTCATCTTCCACCTCTAATTACTATAACAATTATTGGTCTTGTTTTATTGGTGAGTAGTCGATATTAGCTTTGCGAGCTTGGCTCATTAAAGTATGGGTTGATAAACGGAAGAGAATTCCATCTTTAATAAAATTGGTGCCACATTGTCTAAATGTAAACGGAATTTGTTGTTTCTCACACTGTGCGCGAATATCTAATACCCAGTCATAATCTAAGGGACGAGCGAATTTATCTGATTCACCGCCTACAACAACTAGTTCAACACCCGCTAGATATGCTTCAATATTGATTTTTTCTATCAGAGGTTGAGCAATAATATTCTTATGTTTAATTGGTAAATTCTTAAAAATAGCTAACTTCTTATCCGCGTTTTCCTGATTTTCAATTGTGCAACCGACAATCACATTATCGTAGCCTTCGCCCCAGTCTGGTGGAAGACACAAAGTAAAGCGGTCAATTCGCTTAGTCAAAAAGAGAAAGGTGATATCGGGACGGGCTTTAATCATTTCAAAGCATTCTGCTCGCCAAGGATCTGCTTCCTCAATCAGAAAATCGGTGGAAAAGCAAAGATAGCATAAACCACTCTTCATTTTGTAAGAGCCATCTTTTTTGGTAGCAAGTGGTTTTAAAAAGTCTTTAGTTTTTACTATTTGACTAGTGTCAATATTTCTTTTGTAGTCACCTTTATGAATGTAACAATACTTGCAGCCAGTGCTGCATTTCTTACAACCACGCCAGGGATTCCAAGTAGTAGCCATTTTAATTCTCCTTTTCAAATGCTTTTTGGAGGCGTTTTAAACGCCGTTTTAAACATCCTTGAACAGTCGCATTGCCTTGTTCTATATCATAGCCATGGATTGTACCTTTAGTTTTGTGAAGTTCAGCTTTTACCCCCGCATTTCTTAATGCATTGTAATAAGCAATTCCTTCATCACGTAAGCAATCAAACTCTGCAGTTTCAATGTATGCTTCAGGCAAATCTTTTAAACTAGGAGCTTCCAAGAATGACACATAAGGAAGTTCTTCTTCAGTTACTTTTGGTAAGTACCAGTCCCACATCTTTTTAGAAAGTTTACTATCCCAAATTGGTGTGTCATCAAAAAGTTTCATTGATTCAGTTATCATCCGGCGATCAATTACCGGATAAATTAACATTTGAAAGCAAGGTTGAACATCATAATGATCACGAGCGTACATTGCTACAGACGCTGCTAAATTACCACCGGCGCTGTCACCATCGACAGCAATCCGATCTTTGTCAATTTTGAGGGCTTCGGCGTTTTCAATTACCCACTTATATGCTTCGAAACAATCACGAGCAGGAGTAGGAAACGGATGAAATGGGGCTAAGCGATAATCTACAAAGACAACCTTACATGGGGTGCTTCGTGCATATTTACGGGCAACAGAATAATGGCCAAAATAAGCCTTTAGAACAAAGCCACCTCCATGATAATAGATTAAACAAGGTGCATTGTCTGAAGAATTAACAGGCTCATAAATCAGTACCTTAAATTTTTTACCATCAAATGACTTCAACCATTTATGTTTTACCTTGACACTCCGATTAGAGAAAATACAAAATGGTACTACTGCTAATATCAAATTTGAGATTGGCAAGGCACATTTGTAAATTGGCATCGGAACTTCGATGTATTTGGCAAATTCCTTTTGAATTGCATATTTTTTCATTGTTTGTTACCTTTCTGGATCTAACTATCAAAAAGATTATGCACCAGGCATAATCTTAGCGGTTATGATATGTCCGTGGGCTAAATAGCATTAAGATAGGAAATATTTCTAAGCGGCCAATTAACATTGATAATGTTAGTACCACTTTTGAAAAATATGAGTAAATGCCAAAATTAGCCGTTGGTCCTACTGATCCTAAGCCGGGGCCGATATTATTAAGGCAAGCTGCCACCGCGCTAAAGTTTGTTTCAAATGAAAAACCATCAAAGGAAACTAGTAAAACACAAGCAAAGAAAATTGTTATTAAAGTCACAAAATAGACATTAACACTTTTAGTAATACCTTCATCAAGTGATTTCCCTTCAAAGCGAATGGTTGTTACACTCCTTGGATGAAGTAAGTTTTTGATTTCACGACCGATTGATTTAATTAAAATAATAAACCGTGATACTTTTAAGCCACCACCAGTTGATCCAGCTGATGCCCCAATAAACATCAAGAAGATGAGAATTGTCTTAGAAAGAGCTGGCCAAAGATCATAGTCAACCGTCGTGAAGCCCGTTGTCGTTATAATCGACGATACTTGGAAAAAGGCAGCACGGAGTGTTGTGCCAAAAGAGGTAATATAGTCGTATTGATAAAATACATTAAACGTAATAAGTAAGGTAGCCACAACAATGATCCCAATGTACCAGCGCAGTTCCTCATTTTTAAAAACTTGTTTAATATTACCAATTAAAGCTAAATAGAAGATATTAAAGTTAATTCCAAAAATAACCATAAATATCCCAATTACTATTTGGGAATATGCTGAATACCCAGCAACACTATCATTTTTGATACCAAAGCCACCTGTACCTGCTGTACCAAAGGCATGAAGGACACTGTCAAAAAAGTTCATGTCACCACATACTAAGAAAATAATTTGAATTAGCGTTAGTACTACATAGATGCAATACAGAATCCGCGCAGTAAAACGCACTTTTGAAACTAGCTTACCAACTTGAGGGCCAGGCGACTCTGCTTTAAGTAGATAAATGCTTTTGCCATCACTATTAGGTAATACGGCGAGCACAAAAACTAGCACGCCCATACCACCAATCCAGTGGGTAAAGCTTCGCCAGAAGAGCATTCCTTTTGATAGTGCCTCAACATCTGATAAAACACTTGCTCCAGTTGTGGTAAAACCAGAAACAGTTTCAAAAATAGCATCGAAGAAATTAGGGATTTCACCACTAATCATGAAAGGTAATGCCCCAAAAAGCGACATAATTATCCATGATAAGCCAACAATTACAAAACCTTCGCGGGCAAATATATTGTCCTTCGCAGGTTTTTTAATTGTGCATAAAAACCCAATAATTAATAATAGAGCAATGGGAATTAAAAAAGCCCAATAAGTATTTTCTCTGTAGATTAAAGATACCACTAAAGGAAGCACTAATAAGGCGGCTTCAACTTTTAAAATCTGCCCAATTGTATGAAAGATCATCTTATAATTCATGGGCTACACCAAGATATCAGAAACATCTTTAATTTGTTGATTAGTGGTAATAATAATTACCGTATCAAGTGGTTTAATAATATCACTACCATTAGGGATAATAACATTACTATCGCGAATAATACAAGCTAGTAGCATGTTATCCTTAATATTTAAATCCTTCAAGGGAATTCCTGTATATTTTGTCGTTTGGGCAATGTAAAACTCTAAAGCTTCGACGCGGTTTGCGACTAGACGATAAAGGGTTCTAAACTCAGTACCCATGGTGCTTTGCATACCACGCACATAACGAATAATATGATTAGTGGTAATATCTCGTGGTGAGATTACACTTTCTAATTCAACTGTATCTAAAATGGAAGAATAACTACTGCGATTTACCTTCGTAATAATCTTTCCGACACCACGTGATTTAGCAAACATCGAAATAATAATATTTTCTTCATCAAAGCCGGTTAAACTAACTAAAGCATCCGCTTGTTCTAGACCTTCTTCTAAGATAACATTTTGATCAGTTCCATCGCCATGAATAATCATCGCATCATGGAACACTTCACTTAACTCTAAGCAACGTTTATAATCACTTTCGATTATTTTAAAGGGAATTGATAGTTCATCAAGTTGATGAGCTAAATAGTAAGCAATCTTACCACCACCAATAACCATAACACTTTTTGATTTACCTTTTAAAATTGCCAATTTTTTGAAAAACTTGGTAATCTCCTTAGGCGTTGATGTAATGTAGATTTTATCACGAGCGTGTAGGGTAAAGTCACCTTTAGGGATGTATACCGCATCATCACGACATACCGCACACACTAAGACTCTTATTTGATATTTTTCATGAATATAAAATAATGATTTGCCGGCTAGTGGAGATGATTCATCAATTCTAATTTCCACTAAGTCGACTTTGCCATTAGCAAATGAATCAAGCTTAATAGCTGATGGGAAACGTAAAATTCTTGATATTTCATTCGCAGCGTCAAGTTCAGGGTTAACAATCATGCTTAAGCCTAGCTCTTCGCGCATCAAGTAAATTTGACTGCTATAGTCGGGATTACGCACCCGTGCAATTGTTTGGCCAACGCCTAGTTTTTTAGCCACCAAGCAGCATAAAATATTTAATTCATCGCCAGTTGTCAGTGCAATCAACAAATCCGTTTTGTCAACTTCGGCTTCTTTTTGCACTTCATATGAAGCGCCATTTCCACATATTCCTTTTACATCATATGTGTTAACACATTCATCAATAACTTTAGCATTTCTATCAATTACGACAATGTCGTGTCCTTCTTTGGCTAAGTGTTCAGTCACGGTTCGACCTACTTTACCAACGCCTACAATTACTATTTTCATATTCACTCCATTTTTGTTAATTATCTCAATACTTGATTTAATTATATCATATTATCAACTTTTTTGCCACACATTCCTCTTTATATTTTCCAAAATACAAAAGAATAAAATAAAACTTGCATAATAGAAATAAATAGATTATAATAATTATAGTAGACAAAAGCAATACCTCATAGATATTACTTTGTTTTAAACCAATTTGAAAGGAGTTAAAAATGAGTTCATTTAAAGATCTAAGAATTGTTGATAATTTTTATCAAACCTCAGCCTTTTTCCCTATGCCAACTTTATTAATCAGTACACTAGATGACGAAGGCAATACCACTTGTGGCGCATATTCTCTCTGTTTCCCTTATTATGTTGCTGGAAAAGGCTACTATGCAATGCTACTATCTTGTCGGAACAGTTCAAACACTGCCCAAAATATTCTAAAACGCAAAAAATGCGCATTAAACTTTTTACCTGATAACAAAGCCTACTTTAAAGAAACTGTCCGTTTAGGATTCCCCGGTGAAACATCCAAGGAAAAAATGGCTAGTTTTAAATTTACTTTAGAAAGTGGCTTAGCTGAAAGTCAAAGTGGGGCACGCCCACAAGTTATTAAAGAGGCTTTCCAAGTCTTTGAGTGTACTTGGGATGATTCCTTAGATAATGCCCAAAGTGATCAAGCCGGTAATTTAGATGGTTATGATGGACCATATCATGATTTTAATGGTATTACTAGTAAATTTGGTGCTCATTTTATTTTGAAGATTGATAAGATTCTTATGAAAGAGCGTCAATATAATGCTATTGTTAATGGCGTAAAAGCATCTGAGTTTCCGGCAGTACCTGTTGACTATGGTTACCGCGACTCAACTAATTTCTGGTATACAAAATTTAAGCGACCAATTAAAGAACCAATCCCTGCTGCCAAGGAAGCTGACTTAACTGGTGTTGTTTACGCAGCTAACCGGATTGATCCTATAATTAAGTTTACCGATGATGCTTGCAAACGACTTGTAAAAGTGCCAAGAGTATTCTTAAAAGTCGTTTTACAAAGTTGTGTCGAATGGGCCAAAGAAAATAACGTTACTTTAATTGAAGAAAAGCATATGGACATTATTAACGATAAACGCAAAAAAGAAAAGAATCGCTAATAAAAGACCAAAACATTAAAAAGAAAATCCACCCAAGAGGTGGATTTTAATTATTTATTGGGAAACATTTCTTCAGCTGTTGGGTATTCAGCAATCACTAGGCTAGTTTTCATTGTGAAATCATTGAGATTATACGATACAATCTTCTTATCACTTATCGTGTAGATATAGTTACCAATGCGTGCTCCTCGACGAACATAATCATGTTGCAAGTCATAGTAGTCATACCAGTTATCATATTCAACACTATGAATGTTACCTAGAACAGCTTTTTTAACCAATTTGCCCTGACTGAAGCCAAAGACATATAAGCCTTGTTGGACTAGACGCTCATCGTAGTAGTTTTGTTCACTTGTACTTTCCCATGATTCAATTGGTAAAGCAAAGATATCGCGATCTTTATCATAAAGAATCGCTTTTGGTTCGTAGAGTGCCTCAGTATATGAACTACGATTACCGATTATCTCTGTTCCGACGTTTACTGCTTCGCCACTTGACATATCATATAAACTTACTTTAATACCTTGATAATAAGCAAAGCCTTTACCACTATCAACCGTATCACGACCAACACCAATCACGTAGTCAGTACCTTCAATGTAGTGTAAGTAGAAACTAACGCCATTTTCTTTTAAGCCTTTACTGATAGTAGGATTAGTCGGATCGCTTAAATCTAGATTAAATAATGGATCAATTTTTTGAAAAGTAACTAATGCCCCTTCTTCTTTATTGAAACGAACGGAGTAAATTCTCTCGCCAGGTGCAATATTATCAATTAAACCAACTTGTTTTAAATTATTATTGAAGACATATACTTTACTATATCTTTGATTATTACTCGAAAAACCAGTGTCTACCGTACTTGCCACTCGAAAATAACCATTATATTCATCCATGCTAAAGCGGTCATTGATTGTTCCATCTACTTTACAACTAGCTGTACAAAGTAGTGTATCTAATGAGAAACGTGCAATGTGAGTATACGTATCATATGATTGGTCGTTTCCGTTAAACCAGTGGTTTGGATAATCAGCAGTTGCTACATAGAGATTGTTTTCCGAAACATAAATTATGCCACCAACACCTAAATAAGCTTTATTTTCTAATTTAGCCGTGCCTGCTAGATCAACACTACCAATTATTAAATAACCTAAATTAATAATTTTATCAAAGTGGTAAATATCATCAGTAGCAATATCACTCTTAATACCAGTTAAGTTATCGGTAATCATTGGAATAACAACATTATCTTCTTCTAGATAACCATTAAAGTTGGTATAATTAACAGCATAAGTTAATTGATTATTAATAATCCGACTTGTCAGGTAATAACCAGTAACATTAAAGTTTTGTAGCAATTCCGGATTAGTACGATCAGCAATATTGTAAACGCGAATATTGGTTTCATGTTGATAGAAGTTCCAAGTGCAAATACCAGGTTCAATGGCTCTAGTACCTTGGTATACTGCATTTTCATAAGTGCCACCAATTAAAACTAACATATCGTCTTTAATATATACTTCAATGGGAACATAGTTTTCGAGTTTTGTTTGATAAACAATTTCCATCGTACCATCAGTTACTTTTACAATAACAAAACCAACTTCACTAAGTTTATAAATATAGTTGCTATCAACCTTTATGATATCGCCTTCATCAACACCTTCAACTTGGGTGTTAGTTTTAGTATAGTCAGCACCATTTGCATCAGCCGTTGGCTCAACTCCAGAAACTGTTTTTTCATTTGTAAATAAATTGCCTCCAAAATCCATATCATACCAATAGCGGTGTTGTGACTTTTCATATTTTGTAAATAACTTCTTCAGCTCTTCTTCAGATGCTATTTGTGTAACATCACCAGCAATCTTTGGCATTGTATCAAAAAATGAGCAACTTGCTAAGGTAAAGGTTAGAACAGCCATAATGCATACTAATATTATTTTTTTCATATTGTCCTCCCAATTATTTTATTATCTACTACTATAACAATTTTTCACGTAAAATTATTGGAAAAATACTATTTTTATTTTAAAGAAGTCAGGGATTCTCACCCTGACACATTTTACCAATTATTTGTAACCTTTTCAGCAAAGCCTACAAGATTATTGATTTCGACTAATTCATTATTAACCTTGAAGTAACCACTAAAGACGCCAAACACTTGATGTTGAATAGATTTAATAACAACAACATTATCACCTGAGTAACGGTCAATGATTGGTTTAAAATCGAGATGAATGTCACCACTTTTAGAAGTAAAGGTCCATGGTTTTAAATAATCTTCGTGACCTTTTTCATCTAAGGGAATATTGAATTTGACATCATTAAGTTTGTGTGCTTTTCCCTTATAGAAAAGCATATTTTCACTCGCAGCTGAGGTATCACCAAAGCCATAGCCAAGATTAAAGCCAATTGGTTCATCATCTTGAACCCCTGACATACTTGACCAATACCAAGTATTCTTGTAAGTCCAAACCCCACGGCCCCAGTCTAATACGCCATAGGCATCATCTACTGGATAGACTTTACTACCAACTTGGAAATAACCTTTCGCCTTTAGGCAATTAATCTTTTGATTGTAATAAAAATGGCGTTTTTTGTTAAATGGGGTAGCAATAACCATACTTTCACTCATTGTTTCGGTTAGTTCAATATCACATGTAAATAACCGGTTGCCATCAAAGTTGTTCATTGTACAAAGCAAATGACGTTTATCACCATCATTTAAAAACTGGATGTTTAGTTTTTTATTTTCAAATTTTACATCACCAACTTCTGAAGTATACGGTAGATGTAATTTACCACATGGCATAAAACCCATAACTGATTTGCTGACATATTTTTTGTTAGTAAAGTCCAATACCGAAACACTAGCTAAAGACATATATGAGTTATCAGCAATTGTTAAAGCTAGTCCATAAGACTCATTACCAATATAGTAATAATCCCATTCTTTTATGCGTAATAGTGCTCCAACGATGTCACTGCGGTTATATATTTTAACCAGACTTGTTGCATATCCTGCTTCTACTAAAGCTCCCTTCTCATCAAGTAGACGTCCTTCAGACAATAAATGATTCATAGGCTTTCCTTTCTAAATTTATTTATTCTGTTTTAAGAAGAAATGTCAGTAAAACAGGATTATGGTCACTATACATAAAGTTAACATCTTTACCATTTGAGGTAATTATATTTTCGACACTTATTTTTTCGATGTTATCTGATATGATAAAGCCATCCAAAACAACGGTATAATTGACCCCTTTTTGGTATGGTAAGTCGGTACTCCGGCAAGTTGGATTTTGATTACTACTGGCAAATGAATAACCTGTAGGTAAATCTTCTTCGCTTAAGATATGTACCCATTCTGGTACAATTTGTTTTGTTTCAAAACTATTAATGCTACTGGCAATATCGTGATTGTAATCACCGCCAACAACAACATAATTACCTTTTGCACTTTCGGCTGTTAAAACTATATTAAGTTGTTCTAGTTGGGCTTTTCGAATAATCCCACCTTCATCATAAGCAGACAAATGCACATTAATTATTACTAGTTCCCTTTCAGAAGCAGTCTGAAAGCGTGAAATCATGAAACAACGATCTAAATCGAAGAAACGTTCCGGGAATGAATTATCAACGGTAAAACTCTTTCGGATACTTTCATTCACCTTGTATTTACTAAAGGTAACAATACCTGATTCAGATTTACCAATTGGATCGTTAAATGGATAATACAAGAAAGCGCTGTGAAAATTACTAGCATAGCTTGCTGAATAATCATCTAAATTATCACTTAAATATTTTACCATATCAACTTTATAGCTACGATTAGCCCCTTTATCTACTTCTTGAAATAAAGCAAAATCAGGTTGTAGTGTAGTAATAATATTACTAGCCCCCGCAATGTTTTCTAAAACAACATCTTGGGAAAATGCTTTAGCATATTTACCAGCAACTGCCGTACCGTCTTTCATAACGCCACTATCCATAAAGAAGGAAAAGTCTTGGTTGTAAGCACCAAAGCCAACATTATACGTAGTAATTGTATAAGGCGTATTGGTGCGAACAAAAGCTTCTTGAGGATTAACCGTTGTAATTCTTTGATCATCGGGAATTCTTGAATATTGCAACATGACATACAATAAATATGTCACAATAATAACAATAACAGCTGTCAATAACATAATGAGTAATTTGAGAGTAAGATTAAAAACTCGTTTAGTCATATTATCTCCTTATGTATATTATACCCTTATTTTATTATTTTGTCAATATTACGAGTAGAAACAATATCAATTCCTAGGTTTAAAACATTCGTAATGATTTTTTGTTTGATTACTACGGGTGCTTCTACTTCCGCTTTATTAATCTCTGCCATGCAATCAAAAATGCGGTTTTTAGGAATTGGTGCGCTTGTTGCGACTGGCACTCTTTTAATCATGCCATTTTTAACCTTAATTGTTGATGTTATCATTCGCGTTGGATTAGTCATTTCTGTTATGGCATAAGTTTCACCTCTTTTGCAGAAGTTACCAGTAACTTTATTGTTCTCATCAACTTCTAAATGACAACCTCTTGGACAGACAATGCAAATAAATTTAGGCATCTTGCACCTCCACGAGAATTGCTTCATTATTTTTAAAGAGCATTTTATCAATATTAATTGTAACCATTTCTGCAGGTAGCAAGTAAGGTTTTTTGAAAGTTTTAATTAATGCAGACCCTTGATAAACATTGATAACACAAGTTTTGTATGGAGCAGTAACTCTAAATGATACTTTTACTTCTTGAAGATTATTAAGATTAACCTTTTGAGGCAGTACATAGCCGAGACTACTCCCCGCATTAATCAAGATATATTCCTCACAATTTAGCTTGCCTTTAATGAAGTTCGCGGCTGACTTACCAGCTAAATAACCTTCACTTGTAACAAAGTCTACTAAGTCATGGACATGAAGGGAATTACCACAAGCAAAAATTCCAGGGATTGATGTTTGCATTGTTTCATCAACAAGTGGTCCTTTGGTCCGCGGATGAATAGCAACATGCAAATCTTCTAGTAAATTATTGGAAGGTATTAAACCTACAGAAAGTAGTAATGTGTCAACTTCAAAGGTTTTTTCAGTGCCTTTGATGAAATTAAACTTGTCATCAACTTCGGAAATTACTATTTTTTCTAAACGATTTTTTCCTATTATTTCCTTTATAGTATGGTGTAAGTATAAAGGAATATTGTAATCATTTAGGCATTGAACAATATTACGGTTAAGGCCATTTGAGTATGGCATAAGTTCAGCAACGCCAAAAACTTCGGCTCCTTCTAAAACCATTCGGCGCGCCATGATCAAACCGATGTCACCGCTGCCTAAAATAAACACTTTTTTGCCAACCATATACCCTTCAATATTAAGATACTTTTGTGCAAGACCAGCAGTCATTACCCCACTTGGTCGATCTCCTGGTATGCCAATAGCACCTCTTGTACGCTCACTACAACCAGTTGCACAGATAATTGCCTTGGCTTTAGCTATTTGATAACCTCCTTGAGCATTCGAAAAATGCACTTTTAGATCATCTTCAATTTTAATAACCATTGTACTAGTTAAACATTTAATATTTCTTTTAGCTACCTCTTGACAAAAACGATCAGCATATTCTGGCCCAGTTAACTCTTCATTAAAGGTGTGAAGCCCAAAACCATTGTGAATACATTGAAGTAAAATACCACCTAAATATTCCTCTTTTTCTAAAACTAGTATGGATTTTATTCCTTCATCATAAGCACTAATAGCACTGGCCAAGCCACCACTACCACCACCGATTATTATTAAATCATAGTTCATCATCTTCACCTTTTGTCTTCTCTAATAAGATATAAGAACCACTGCTACCATATTCAATTTCCAATGGGGTTTTGTGTAGTTCCCGGCATAATATTTTCATAACAAGTGGCTCACAGAAACCACCCTGGCATTTCCCAAAGCCCGGTCTTACTCTCTTCTTCACTCCTTTTATCGTTGTTGCACCACAAGAGCGATGAATAGCATCAACTATTTCGCCTTCGGTAATACCTTCACAGCGACAAATAACCCGTCCAAAGCTTTGATCTTGTTGAATCAAGGCACTTCTTTCTGCAACCGTTTTTTCATTTAAACGATAAAGCGGACGTCTTTTACCACAATATGTTGGATTATTTTCAGCATCTATTTTTAACAATTCTTCAACCATTTCAGCAATAGCTGGTGATGAAGCAAAACCTGGTGACTGAATGCCAGCGACATTAATAAAATTAGGGGAAGTTTCTTCGATGATAAAATCATCATTATCGCTTACTGCTCTAAGACCAGAGAATTGTCTAATCTGGTAATTAAGAGCTAAATTATCAACAAGGTTATAGGCATTATTTTTTACTTGATTTAGGATTTCTTTTGTCGTCTTTGTATCATCTTTACTATCAACGAATTCACTTGATGGGCCAATTAGATAGTTATAGTGGGTTGTTGGGGATACCAAAACCCCTTTTCCTTTAGAACTAGGCACATTAAATAACACATGGTTAATATAACTAGCATCAAAATGATCTAACACATAGTATTCCCCTTTGCGAGGGGTGATGGTAAAACGCTTAGGGTTTACTAACTCATTTATTTCATCAGCGAAAACACCACTGGCATTAACAATCTTTTTAGTAACATATTCACCTTTGTTTGTCGTAACAACAAAGCCATCATCGCATCTTCTAATGCCCGTTACTGCTTCATTCAAGTGAAGCTCTACGCCATTATCAATAGCATTTTCCATCAAAGCAACCACAAATTCAAAGGGATTAATTATCCCGGCGGTTGGGGCTAATAAACCTTTCTTTACCTTATCAGTGATATTAGGTTCAATACGTTTTAAATCATCGTGGTCAAGGATTTCAATACGAACTTGGTTTTCTTCAGCTCTTTTCTCAAGGGACGCTAAAGTTTTTACCTCTTCATCATTTAAAGCAAGTGTAATTGAACCAATGCGTAACATCTTAACATCTAACTCATTGCAAATATCATCGAACATTTCATTACCGCGGACATTTAAACGGGCTTTTAGACTACCCGGTTTAGGGTCATAACCCGAATGAACAATTGCACTGTTAGCACCAGATGCCCCGTTTCCAACATCATTTTCTTTTTCTAAGACTAAAACATTTAGTTTATATTTGGATAGCCGTCTAGCAACATTTGCGCCAATAACGCCAGCTCCAATAATTATTACATCAATCATCTTCTTACCTCTATTTAAATACGCGGGTGGCTGCTACCGCTTTCTTCCAGCCATTATATAAAGCATTACGTTCTAATTCGGTCATCTTTGGCATAAATATTTGATCAACCTTTTGTAATGCTAAAAGTTCTTTCTGATCTTTCCAAACTTTAGTAGCTAGCCCCGCTAAATAAGCCGCACCAAGTGCCGTTGTTTCAACACAGAGCGGACGGGTAATTTTACAGTTCAAAATATTTGCTTGAAACTGCATTAAGTAATTATTAACACTAGCTCCTCCATCAACGCCTAAACTATTAATTGGTGTTTTAGCATCCTTAGCCATTACTTCCATAACATCTTTTGATTGGTAAGCAATTGCTTCAACTGTAGCATTAATAAAATCTTCTTTTTTGGTAGCCCGTGTTAGGCCAAATACAGCGCCTCTGACATCATTGTCCCAGTATGGCGTACCTAGTCCTACAAAAGCCGGCACGACATAAACACCATGGGCCCCGGGTGTCCGGTCACTATAACGTTCAACATCTTTAGATACTTCTATCATGCGCATTCCATCACGTAACCATTGAACAGCTGAACCACCGACAAAAACTGAACCTTCTAAAGCATATTCAATCTTATTATTTATTCCCCAAGCAATGGTTGTCAGCAAACCATCTTGTGAAGTAACTAATTGTTCTTTAGTATTCATTAACATGAAACAGCCTGTCCCATAGGTATTCTTAACATCACCTTTATTAAAACAGCATTGACCAAAAAGCGATGCTTGTTGATCACCAATAACACTAGCAATCGGAATATGCAAATCAGGATCAAACTTATGTAAAAAAGTAGCTTCACCATATACTTTGCTAGAGTCCATAACAGTTGGTAACATACAACGAGGAATATTAAAAAGATCTAAGAGTTCTTGATCCCATGCTCCCGTATGAATATTAAAAAGCATTGTACGAGAAGCATTACTATAATCAGTAATATGGACTTTACCCTCCGTTAACTTCCACACTAGGTAACTATCAACAGTTCCAAATAAGAGTTCACCTCTTTGTGCTCTTTCACTACTTCCAGGGACATGATCTAAGATCCATTTTATCTTACTAGCACTAAAATATGGATTGATAATTAAACCCGTCTTTTGGGTTATCATTTCGCTTAAGCCTTGGCTAACAAGCTTTTCACAGTATTCTTGAGATTGCCGTGATTGCCAAACAATCGCATTATAAATAGGATTACCAGTTAGCTTATCCCAAATAATTGTTGTTTCACGTTGATTGGTAATGCCAATTGCTTTAATAGCTTGAGGGTTAATATTCTTATTATTAATAACTTCTTTTACTACTTCGGTAACAGTTTCCCAAATCTCCGCTGCGTTTTGTTCAACCCAACCACTATTCGGGCAAATCAAACTCACTTCCATTTGGTCTTTAACCATAATATCGCTATTTTCATCAAAGATTATTGCTCTACTACTAGTCGTGCCTTGATCAATTGCTAGAATATACTTTTTCATATAGCCTCCCTTATTTTTCTCTTTATATTATACCAAAAATAGCAAAAAAATTGTATTAATTAGTATTATTAATCGAATTTGCGAAAATGAAAATAATGTGTTACAAATTTAAAATTACTTTTATTTTGTAACACATTTTATACATGTATAATACAAGACAATCTTTACTATAGTTTTATTATATGCCTTTTGTAATTTTATTTTTCGCTGACTATAATCTAACTCAAAATTAGTTGAATTCGTCAGAAGTCGGAATTTCAAGAAAAAAAGTAGGGTTGAATACGTGATTTGTCAGTACGATTTAAATCTTATATTATAGATTATATTGATTTAATAAATTTTGAAGAATTAAGTTATCTTCTATTTTGGTAATAGCAAAGCATTTTCAAAAGCAAACTTGTTTGCTTTAGCATCCTTAAGTGATACTCCAACTAAATATAAATCTAATCTATCTAGAATAATAAACCTATCATGAAAATAATTCGTATACCTAACATCAAGAGTTGGATATTGTCGATTAAATGCCTTTATATCACTTCCTAATAAATGTGATTTTTGTATATCCGTATAAATTATTACTTTGACATTTTGTTTCTTAACAACTAGTCTATCAAGAATTGTACGATCTACAAAATTATCAAACTGAATTAATTCAGTTTATTATCTCATTATTTGCTTGAGAAAATAGATTATTTAAATAACCTTTTGTACACTCATATAAGAATATTCACTTAATCGTAGTTGCAAAAAGAGCTACTAATTTTTTATTCACTGAAGTCATTAACTTTCCAATATCCTTTTTTATTTGAACCAATACGTTCAATATATCCATTATCACGTAAATATTTTATATTATTATCTATAGCTGTGTTACTTATTCTGATAATTAATCTTAATTGTTCTTTTGTTACATTAGGATTTTTTCTCATTTCTTTTAGAATCATTTTACGTGTATTAGATATTTTTTTATTACCAACCTTATTACCAACCTTATTACCAACCACATTTATCCAATTAAATGGAATTGTAACAACAATTGAATTTTCTTTAAAAGAGATAGATTCTTTACCATATGTCTCAACTATTTTAGGGACGCCTCTGCCAGATTTTTCAGAAATATGCAATTGTAGAAAAATTTCTGATAATTTTGCATTGACTGGAACTGATTCTCCAGTAAAAAAGCCTTCTAATGTTTGATTTGGAGCTAAAGTTCCTCTTGATAATATTTCTATGCGATTTGAGTAAACTGTAATCATTGGTTCAATTTCTAAAATCCATTTATTATGAAGAACAGAGTTGATTATTGCTTCAGTAAAAGCTTTTGTTTCAAAGAGAGGTACATCTTTTCTTTCAACAATTCTATTTCTTTCATCAGCTTGAATAATATTTAGAACATCACCATATCGCAATAATTCATCTAGAGAGTATAGCAAGCAATTAAATCCAAATTCTCTTACTGAAAATAAATTTGATGCTTTTGTTTCGCCATCAAATATTGATACTCTTAATGGAATCTGGGAATTATCAGAAAGTAATTGTGCCTGAATGTTATATTTTCCATCTTCTGTGAGCAATTCTAAATTTTTTTTAAATGTTTCATCTTTTAATAATATTCCTTTAGAACCATAATAACCAAACAATTTATTGAATGTTAAATTTTGATATTTACTTGGAGTATTCACTATTGTTGGATATTCTTCTCTCAATACTCTAAAAAGATATATCTCTTTTTCTGGATATTTTGATAATTTTTCTTTACCGGAACCAATTCTAATATATCTTACACTATTAAAAGAGGTTGGAATATTTTTAGCCGCAGGAATTATTAGCATAATCACTCTTTTATTATCTTTAATCAATTCAACAAATGAAAAATTTATATCTGGTGACAATTGTCTTGCTAAAAAATGTTTTAATGGTTCATTCCCATTTACATCCATATCTGGATTAAATGTAGTCCCTACTACTCGATGTCCGATATTAGTAATTCCCCAAATAAAATAGCCATGTTTTTTGCCTTCATAAGCAGCTGAATTTGAGATTGCTGAAATATAAATACCTAATTCATTTTCATTAAACCAGTTTTCTTTAAATTCGAACCATTCTTTTTCATTCTCATAAAAACATAAATTATCTAATATTTCCATATAGTTCATATTATTACCAACCTTTATTACCAACATCATCATACCATAAAGTTGGTAATAAATCAATTGTTATTATTATATTATTTACAAATTATAAAATAAAATGCATGATCCAATCTTCTTTTTTTAAGATGCTTTTTTTTACTCTTTTTTATCACCGACAATTAACTAACTCAACATTCTTAGTCTTCTTTAAAACAATTGTTATCAAGAATCTGAGGTGCTTTCTTATTTTTGAAGATTACCTCTTGATTCTTAGGTATCACTACTGTATTATCAGGAATCGATGTTGTAATAAAAGCATTACCACCGATTGTTACATTACTACCAATAACAGTATCGCCACCTAATATAGTAGCCCCTGCATAGATTGTTACATGGTCATTAATTGTCGGATGACGTTTAATACTCTTTAACTTATGACCTTTTTCGAGAGATAAAGCTCCAAGGGTAACCCCTTGATAGAGTTTCACATGTTTACCTATGATAGTCGTCTCACCAATTACAATACCAGTTCCATGATCAATAAAGAAGCATTCACCGATTTGTGCTCCTGGATGAATATCTATTCCTGTCTTTGCATGGGCGTATTCGCTAAGCATCCGTGGTAAAATTGGAATATTTCTTTTAACTAATTCATTAGCAAATCGGTAAATGGCAATTGCATAAAAGCCAGGATAGCATCTAATTATTTCAAGCGGTGAATAAACAGCAGGATCACCACAAACAATTGCCTGCAAATCTTTTAAAAGCTTTTTTTGTATATTAGGCAGTTCTAACATAATGCTATCAGCATCATCTATTGCTATTTCTAGATTATTTTCTTTGTTAATTGCCATCAACGCTGATTTTAAATATTCAGCCATATCAGCAAGCACTTCAGTTAATACTTCATTCTTTTTTAAAAAGACCTTAGGAAACCAAACTTTAAATAAACTATTGATAATATTAACCGTAGTCTTATCATCTATTTCGGTTTCATGCATAGCTTGTTTGGTCAAACGTTCTGCTAAATCATTGTATTTATTTGTCATATCGATCATCTCCATCTGGGAATATCACAACTATTTTAGGATTCTTTATAGTTGTTTTTTGTAATAAATGAACAGCAGCAGCGAGATTAGCACCTGATGAAATACCTACACCGATGTGCTCAATATCCATGATTGCACTACGCCAAGCAAAAGCCTCTTCATCAGTTATCATATCAACCTCATCAATGTATTCGAGCCATAAGGTATTGGGAATAAATCCGGCACCAATTCCAGCAATTGCATGAATACCACTAGGGTGGCCATTAATAACAGCGGACTTAGTCGGTTCAGCACCAATTATTCTGATATTAGGGTTATGCTCTTTAGCATATCGACCGATACCACTAATAGTTCCACCAGTCCCAATCCCCGCAATAATCGCATCAACATCATTCACACTCTTTAAGATTTCAGCACCAGTTGTCTCATAGTGAGCAAGCGGATTAATCGGTGAATTAAACTGATTAAGCCATACGTAGTTCTCATTCTTTTGCATCATCTTTTCACAAAGGTCATTAGCACCTTTCATGCCAAGTGATGCATCTGTCAATATCACTTTAGCGCGATATCTTTCAAGCATTTTAATCCGACCAAGGCTAGCATTACTGGGCATAATAATCATACATGGTAAACCTAGGTGTGAAGAAAATAAGGCTAAACTAATCCCAAAGTTCCCACTTGTTGCTTCAATTATTGTACTACTTTCGTTAATTAACCCACTATTAATTGCATTCATTAACATTAATCTAGCGGGGCGATCTTTAACACTGCCAGAGGGATTTTGTGATTCCACTTTTGCATAAATTGCACCAGGTAAATGAAAGTGTTTTTCGATTTTTTCTAGTCGTACCATTGGGGTATTGCCAACTTCATTAAAAATACGCGGCTGTTTCATGTTTCCTCTTTTCTCTTAACACTCAGTATAAGTTAATAATCTTACCTTATGAGGTTTAATTACTTGATAAAAATAATCAATTACGTTGTATGGTTGACTAGCAAAATGCTCAATACTTGTGCAAATAATAATCTCATCAGCATTCAAACTTAAAGCTATCGGAACACTGAACAAAGCATTCTCATAAGTTGTATGCGACTGATTTTCTTCAATAATCATGTTACTTCTAACACCACATTTTTCTAAATATTCGCGCATCTTACAAGCTTCCGATACACCGGCTTGAGGATTAGCGATACCGCCAGATACAATAATGTAATCAACTTCTAGTTCTTCAATTAACTCTAGGGTTAAATCAAGACGTTTCTTCATTATTGAAGTAATCGTTCCATCATCATTCATTCGATTGCCTAATGTTATTACAATTCGCATAAGTAATCCTCCTTATTTACATTTTATCCTTTACTGTTTTTTTTAGAAGTTTAATTTAAATCTACAATTAAGCCAATAGGACAGTGATCACTGCCTAAAACTTCATTATAAATTGTACTATCAATGATCTTAGTCTTTATGGCATCATCAACCACAAAATAGTCTATTCGCCAACCCGCGTTATTTAAACGTGCATTAAAGCGATAACTCCACAAAGTGTATTTTACTACTTCAGGATATTTAAAACGGAAAGTATCAACAAAACCACAATTTAGTAATTGAGTAAATTTTTCGCGTTCCTCTAAAGTAAACCCTGCATTTTGCATATTCGCACGCGGGTTTTTTATATCAATCTCTTGATGAGCAACGTTTAAATCGCCACAAAAGATAACGTGTTTTTGCATTTTTAGTTTTGATAAATAGTTTCGTAAATCTGTTTCAAAAATCATTCGATAGGATAATCGTCGTAAGGCTTCTTGCGAATTAGGCGAATAACTATTAACAACATAATAATCTTCATATTCTAAAGTTATGACACGACCTTCATCATTATATTTATCATCAATACCATAATAGACATTTTGAGGCAAGTATTTGGTAAAAATAGCCGTCCCTGAATAACCCAACCTATCTGCACTATTCCAATATTGCAAATAACCTTCTAAAGTAATCGCGGCTTGACCTTCTTGCATCTTTGTTTCTTGAACGCAGAAGAAATCAGCTTGCACACTTTGAAAAAAATCATAGAAACCTTTATTAATACAGGCTCTTAATCCATTTACATTCCATGAAATAAATTTCATTATGCCACCTCTTTCTTACGTGCTTTGGTCGCCATATACTGTGGCATATATTCTCGAATAATTCCTACACCAGGTCGATCACGATCTTCGTATAAATCCTCTATTACAAAACCCTCTTTAAGTTGACCAGCTAGTTGTTCAGTTAGACTATGGGAAAACTGAATACCATCACCTGCTAAAAGAACTTTAGCATATTCAACTTCTGACATCTTCAAAGGATTATATGGCAATTTTTCAGTTACTATTAAAGGTTCGGTATCACCATCAGCAAACAAAAAATTAACTCCATTATCAAACCCTGCTAGTAATATGCCACCTTTTTTTAAGACCCGGTAGCATTCATGCCAAACATGGCAAACATCTTCAATATAGCAATTGGATACGGGATGAAAAATAATATCAAAAGTATCATCTAAAAAGGGGAAAGGTTTTGTCATATCACCTTTTAAAATTGTGCAGTTATAGCCTTCGCGTTCTTTTACCATTTTTTCTCTTTGTAATTGCTCTGGAGAGTTATCCATAACAGTGCAAATTGCACCTAGGGCAGAAAACACTGGAATTTGCTGACCACCACCACTTGCGAGGCCTAAAAGCTTTTTGCCTTTTAAATTGCCAAGCCAATCAGCAGGTACCGGAACAGATGGAGTTAAAAAAACTACATAATCGCCCAACTGAGCGCGTACATATTCTTCATGAGTAATCGCTTGACTCCAAGCACTACCAGCACTAGCCCACTTGTCCCAAGTATCAGCATTTATTTTTTGATAATCTTTTTTCATATCTACCTCAAAGCTAATATCTAATCTAACTTATTATACCATATATAACGCTATTTAGCAAAAATTTAAAAATAAAAAATTACCGCCGTTAAGCAGTAATTCTCATTTTATTTAAATAACTCTTCTACCCCAATGCCTAAAATATTAGCAATATCTAATACATAAGCAATTGATGGTAGTGATAAGTTAGTTTCCCATTTTGAAATTGATTGGCGCGAAACCATTAAAAAATCGGCCATCTCCTGTTGGGTGATTCCCCTTAATTCCCGGAAATATTTTATCTTTCTACCAATTGCCATTTGATCCTCCATATATTTTTTGGTTTTAGTCGCTCTTTTTACACGATTACTATCCACATATTTAACCTCCTAAAATAAATAAAAAAGCACTCCTGAAAAACAGAAGTACTATCTACCATATTAGATATGATACTAGCATGCAAAAAAGCTAACTAAAACATTATTCTTGTTAGAATGTTATTCTAGCACACTAGTGATAGTACTTCTTATTTTTCTATTTAATGTCTTTGACATACTATCACCTGCCTTTCTGGAGTATTTGCTTATATTATACAACATTTCAAAAGATTTGTAAAGCACTTTATAGTTGCAAAAGCGTTTTTACACCCGTTTTATTTGACTTTTATCGTAAATAGCGTATAATTAACTCTAGATATAAATGGAGGAACTATGGAAGGCGTCATACTTACCGTTGCAATAGCAATTGCAACTTGCTTATTGTTAATCATTACCTCACTAAAGCTACCAACTATAACAATCAAGAATCACCAGATTGATACCTTTTGGTTGGTAAGTTTATTGGGAGCAATTCTTATACTATTAACGAGAGGAACAACCCTTAAAGCTTTCTTTCTAGCAATCACTGCTAATTCAGCGATTAACCCTTTAAAAATTATTATCTTACTAATATCATTAACTATGCTTTCGACAACACTTGACGAACTAGCTTTTTTTAATTATTTAGCATGTTTTGTAGTTAAGCATGTTAAGCATTCGCAAGTTAAACTATTTTTTATTTTGTACTTACTGATAGCTGTCTTAACTATCTTTACTAGTAATGATATTGTAATTTTAACATTTACTCTTTTCATTTGTTATTTTGCTAAAAGAACCAAAATCAATCCTATCCCTTATTTGGTAATGGAATTCATTGTTGCGAATACCTATAGCATGATTTTTATTATTGGCAATCCCACTAATATATATCTTGCGACAACTAGTGGTATCTCCTTTTTAGCTTATTTTAAAGTAATGTTCTTGCCGACTATTGCTAGTGGATTAGTTGCTACATTGGTATTATACCTACTATTTAGAAAGAGTCTAAAAAATGACTTTGAAGAAAAGGAAGTAACAACTCCCCGTTTAAAGAATATTTCATTAACGGTGATTAGTCTTATCGCTTTATTTTTAACAATTATTATGCTCGTTATCAGCAATTACATTAATGTTGAAATGTGGCTAATAACTGCCATTGCTGCTATTAGTCTTACCATCTGCCTATTAATCTTTAGTATTAAGAAAAAGGATGCGACTATTGTCAAACAAGTCTACAAAAGAATCCCTTGGGCCTTAAGTATTTTTGTCCTATCAATGTTTGTCATAGTGCTAGCCCTTTCCGAAAAGCAAGTATTAACTACTATTGCAAATACCTTTAATAGTATTGCGCATGACAATAAGTTACTGAACATTCTTACTTATGGTATATCATCGGCATTATGCGACAATTTAATTAACAATATTCCGATGTCTCTTGCTTATGCAAACATGATTAATATGGGAACTTCAAGTTTTCAAAATGCTCAAATATATGCTACAATCATTGGTTCAAATATTGGTGCTTTCCTAACACCAATCGGAGCTTTAGCTGGAATTATGTGGATGCATATTCTAAAAGAACAAAAAGTGAACTTTTCTTTTGCTAAGTTCACTGCTTATGGTAGCATCCTTACATCAAGTATTCTACTTACCGCTCTATTATGCCTGTATACAACTATTTAAAACATGCCACCAAAAGTGGCATGTTTTCTATTAACTGAGTAAATATCTAAGCTATTCTAATTATTAGGTATTGCAATATACAACTGCACTAAAAAACTATTTGCATGTTCTGAAAATGCAATCTGAGCTCCCATGTTCTCAGTAGCATTCCCGATAAATGTAATACTTGTATCATAATCAGTTAATAATTCATTAAATTGCTTATGGGTGGTTGGATACAAAACATACTGATAACCACGGTCGTAAAATACTTCTGATAGTTTTTTAAAAGTATCAATTCCATTATCTAATGTACCAAATATAGTATATTGATGATAAGTACTTTCATCTATGCTATTGATTCCTGTTTCAACTTTATTTATGATAATCTGAGCATCTTCCGGAAACATAACATCATTTATCATGAATTGTTCCCTAATAGATTCACTATACCATTCAGATTTGTTTATCTTTATCTCTACCTTCGGTGTACCATTTTCGAGGTTATTGTATCTACTATTATCAATTTGTGTACTTTCATATCTTGTTGCTTCACAAGATAAGAGTGAGTCTCTGCCATCAAATAAATCAACTTTTAATACCCTATCAGTAATTCTATCAGTAAGAAAAGTAGTACTCATTACATATGCTAACCCTTCATATTTACCACTTTCTTGTTCGACTTCGTAATTAAGAATATCAGTAATAGTTTGTTCTTTTTCCACATCAGGATTTTTTAAGAAAATGGTTGCACATGTACCAAATCTCGTTAATGCAAACAAAGTTGTCTGTTTTTCATTTAATGGGACATCACTTTCAACGATAAGAATCTTTTCATCATTGATAACTTGATAGAGATCATAGGTATGTTTATCATAGATATATTCAGTCTCACCATCTTTGTAACTAATATAATTCTCATCACCTTCTATAACTAGTTTGACATTCCGTTCTTCTTCCACTGGATCCTGAAAGATAGTTATAGGAACATCTTTTACATAGCCCTCTAATATCAATCGATAGTCTTGATTAATGTCAGTGCATTTGATAATCTCTTCGGCTTTACATTTTTCTTGGTTAGGGTCTTCTTCACATGTCTTTTCAACAGGTGGCGTCTTT
>CAYJAQ010000003.1:1263-17243 GCA_964368275.1 uncultured Staphylococcaceae bacterium | reverse complement strand
CAACAGGTGGCGTCTTTTCACATTTTTCTTGGTTAGGGTCTTCTTCACATGTCTTTTCAACAGGTGGCGTCTTTTCACATTTTTCTTGGTTAGGGTCTTCTTCACATGTCTTATCTTTCTTACAGCTTGTCAATGAAAAAGTCATTAAACCAGCTATTAATGTAATACATAATATTCTTATTATTTTTTTCATATTTTCTCCTTTACTAGTAGACTAAGTATAATTATAAACAAAACACCCTTTTAGGGGTGTTAATAATTGCACATATACATCGTTTACCCCATCTACTATAGTTAGTTTATCATACTATTTTTTATAATCAAGTAAATAAATAATGATATTGATTAACAGGGAGTCATTTTTAGACAATTATTGATGAATTAGCAATAATATTTTTGAAATTTTTTAATTATTTGCTTCTTTCTTCTTAGCACTAATAATGGCAAATGGTAAATGGAAGATGGTAAGGATAATTAAACCTATCGTTAATAGGTGAATAAAGTAAACATACCAACCATTATTTAAGTTTAAAATTGGCAGGTTATCCATTGGTGGCCGACTGACATATAAGAAGTTAGTATTTTCAAAACTTAAAATACTATTTATCCACAATTCAACAACAATTAGAATGCCAAAGAAACCTAAATTTCTAAAATATGCTTTAAAATCAAGTTTACATAGTTTGTTTGCTATCACGTATATTGCAAAGAAAACAATTGATGTATGGAAAATAAAGTATTGATATACTTGTAGTTTACTGAAAGCAACACCAACTGTAGGTATTAATAGTGCCATTACGCCTCCTAATAACATTGTTGGTACCATGAAAGCCAAGAGTGTATCTTTCTTCTTCTCATCTTTTATAATAAACTTTAAAGCGAAGGTAAAGAAGATTTGAATTGTGCAAAGATGGAATGGTAAACTACCAACATCAAGGAAGCGACCATCCTTATAACCTAGTTCCATATTGTTAAATATCTTAATCAATTCACTCATAATAGAAATTACTAGCAAAGTTGTTAATACAAAATTAAATGATAACCGACATTTTTTTACAACAAATAAGTAAGTTAGGATTAATGTAACGGCAATACCTAACCAAATAAAGTGAGTTACTGTAAACATTTTTCATGCTCCTTTTCAAGATTAAATAATTGGTAAATACCATATGTAACTAAGAATGGTACTATTAATTGAAGAGTAATAAATATAAATGGATAAATATTAGGAATAATTTCAAATAAAGCTTTTGATATACCAATATTTAGTGGTTCGCTCATATACATGAAATTCTTATGAAAGATCATATTAGCAATATATGCTAGTGCTGATACAATTCCTAAGAAACTAATATACGGCAAGAAGTCTTTTTTATTAGGTTTATAGTAGCCAGTAATAACTACCAATAACCCTAAGAACACCATACTTCCATGGAAGATAAATGTCCGAAGAGTCATAAAGTGGAGTAATGGATAATTGGGAATACAGGCATTGGGATAACAGAAGAAAGCAAGTCCGCCAATTATTCCACCAAAGAAAATAAAGGCAATGCCAGCTCTTTTAATTAATGTCCATTTTGACAAGGCCATGAAGCAAGCATAGATATAGCATGAGCAATAATAAAGGGGAATCCACTCGACACTATTAATTCCGTATCTTACTCCTGTAAAAATCATCTTAATAATTTCCGTAACTAAACAGAAAAGACCAATTCCCAAGATTATCCACTTGACTTTTTCAACTTGTAAATGACGACATTTATATAGCAATATCCCAATAATTACTAATACAACAGCCAGCGTGATAAAATAGCCTGTGGTATACATACCTAAAGCAGTCGCAGGGTCTCTAGGTGCAAAAAACATTATTGTTTCGCCTCTTCTTTCGTATTGGGGATGGCATCTACTAAAACTGCTCGGTCAATTACCTTTTGATAAGGTGCCGAGATTGCTTGTGTCATCTTGTTGCCCATTTTCTTTTGAACACTTGGCATTCTGATTAGAGCACCAACTAACTTCATTTTCATAATCTTTCCCCGTTCCTTTTGAGGAAAATCATAAAAGCCATGTTTCTTGTAAAATCGATGATCTTCTCTCATTAATCCTTTAGTTACATAGATTAAATCACGGAAAATTTTCATACCGCCTACTCCATAAAAATTGCTTGGTAAAAGCAGCTTATTTTTAAGAGCATATGTCATTGTAAGCGACAGCTTGGCAATTCCCTTAGCGTCATTTGCTACACCTACTAAATAATTATGACCAACTTCTGCCCGTCCCTCAATAATCATTTTAAGATTAGCTTCATATGTCAAATCACCCGCTACAATATATCCCATTGGCATCCCCATAGTAACAGTTCGATGGCCATTACAAAATTGACGGTCATCGTAAAGTTTAAATGATGCACCCATTGAGTGATCTTTCACCCGGAAAGCAAAAATTATTGTTGATGATGTTTGAATCTCTTCACGTAAAAATTGATCAAAACCATCTTTATAAATACATTTACCTGTAGCTGCGCAATTAAAGCAGCCAAGACAGCCTCCTGAAAAAGGGTATTCTAAAATATTAACCACTTTTGTAGGATAAGGAAAATTGTTTTGAAAATCAGTTATCATATTTTGAAGTGACTTATCTGTTTTTTCACAATTTGTTACAATAACTCCGTTATAATCTGAGTTTTTTGTTACAACAGGTAAAGTAGGAGCGTATGGTACTTCAACAACTTGCTCATATTGGATAGTATCTTTTGTTAAAGCGTTAGTGTAGGCAAAACGAACATACTGCCAAAATTGCTTCAAGTCACTTTCACCCTTTGGTTCTAACAAATCCTCCATATCAGCCGATAAGCCTTCAATATATTTAATTTTTAAATCATTAACATTTTCTTCAATGTACTTGTGAGCTGTTACATCATAGAAATGCTTTGAGGTTGTAATCTGCGCAGCAAATTTATCACTTAAATCAATATCAAATGTTTTTAGAATTTCAATAAAACGATGCAATTGATATGGCGCAATAAAAGTGTAAACAGGGTATGTAAATAATAATAGTTCTGCATCCTTTAGTTTAGTAAGCACTTCACTAAAATCTTTCTCTAACTTTTTGATGTATCGTCCAACATGAATTACATCAAAAGTATCAGCACCAAACACTTTTTCTAAATATCTAACAGATTGAAAAGTTACACTATCGGCGCCCTTCGGACTGCCATTTAACACTAATACTTTCATAGTACCTCCAAACTCACTAATGTTAATTATACCATAATTAACAAAAAAATGGCAAAGATATAATAACTAAATCCTTGCCTTTTTCCCAAATGGCAAAGATATAATAACTAAATCCTTGCCCTTTAATATTATTGATTATTGTTAGTGCGTAGTAGCAACACTCTTTTTAATTATAAGGGCTACTATAGTAATGGTACTAATTGCTACAACAACTTTAGCAAATGAAGTTGCTGCGCCACATCCCATATAATCACGGGGATTTTCACTTTCACAAAGAACAAATTCAATGTTCTTATCAGGTAGTTTAGGAAGCGTTACTTCATATCCTGATTCGGTTTTTTGGTATTTCTGATTACCTTCAATAAGATATTTATCAGTATTTATGACAACTTTTAATTCGCCGAACTTTGCCCAATGCTTTGCTGGTGAAGTAAAGTATAATGCACGATAGGTATCTGGTGAATTATTGGGATTAAAACCAAATGCCATTGCATAACGTACTTCCATTGTATTTTCACCAGCCATTAAATCGGCTTCATAAACAAACATAAATAATCGACTAGTTTCACCTGATATTATTCCTCGGCAGTTTAGGACGGTCTCACTATTATCATGATAGAATTTTGCAATCTCTTTTTCATCAATTGTTGAATCATATGCCTTAAAGTCAGCTAAGAAACCAGCTTTGTCCAAAGTAACAGTACTTTTCAAATACTTAGCCGGCACAGTCAACTGTGAGTTAATTGCATAAATAAAATGCGACTGAGGCGTAGCGTCGTATTCGTTAGCATACTCAAATTTAACAGCCTCACTAAGATAATGGTAACCTATATCAGTAATAAACTTAGAATTTTCGTCTAGTCGAGCTATGATTTCTAAAGAGCCCTCTGTAACCATATATTTATTAACGACAATATCGTCAGGCAATACGTAATCAGTAGTATCAAACTGCTTAAGCATATCGACAAAACTATAATCTTCATAGTTTTCAGCGTAATAACTCACTTCATCGCCGCGATAAATCTCACATGGCACTTCTTTTCCATTTACAAATATTCGATAATCATGATTTTGAATGACTTTCATTGAAGACACTAATGGGAAACCCATTGTTACCTTTCGTGCTGTTGGTACTATCATATCGTAGGCTGCACTTACTTGCATAAAGTTTGTATAGTAACTACGGAATTTTACATAATACTCAGGATCAATCGGTTTTTCCGTAAATGTTAAAACTTCACTCGCAATCTCGATGTCGCTCGATTCACCATCCATGCTTATTTCGTAACCAGGTTGAGGTGAGGCAATTGCTGCTGAATTGGCATCTACTTTTATACTTAATCCAAATGATATAAAAGCAAGTAGGAAAATACCAACACATAATAGTAGTTTTGTTTTTTTCATAATTTTCTCCTTTTTTATATAACAACATTTAGCATAGTTTTATTGGAAAAAACAAAATAAAAACCAAAAGCACTATTAATACTTTTGGCTTTGCAACATTACTTTTTACCAAGTAATAATAGTAAACCGTAGATGATGATATAAACACCAATAACGATACAAATAACTTCACCAAGAGCCCACTTAGCAACAATTAGAATTATGCCTAATACTGTTAGTAATAATGGTTCAACTAGAGCACCTAGTTTGTGTGAGCGGTTACTTGTGAATGCTTTAAATAAAGCTAATAAACCAACTACAGTTAGGACAATACCTATAATTAATAAGGCAATATCTAAAATAGTCCAGCCTAATACAATAATAGCAACCCCAACTACTAGTTTAACAATACCTGGTATTAGTTGATTGTTTAATAAATCAATGATACCTAAAATAATTACTAGTGCACCAGCAACTGTTAATAATATGTTAAGCATACCATCACGGAAGATGCAAAAAAGAGCACCAATAATAACTAACATAATTGCATATAATTGTTTGTTAATGTTTAATTTCTTACTTTTTGCCATTGTTATTCTCCTTTATCTAACATATTTTACGCTTTTTCTTCCAATTTGTCAAACCATATTACCGAGTAATTTCTTGTTTGAAATAACTAATAAAATAATTGATTGTTTGATAATCAGGTTCAATGTTAAAATGCTTTGCTAAATACTTAATTTGGCGTTTGACACGTCCACACTCTTTTAAAACTTCCAGTATATTAACGGGATTGGATTTATTAGAAGTTAAACGCAAGAAGTTTTGGCCTAATATTTTTGCTTGGATGTTTTCATTTAAACCCAGTGGTTTTAGGACAAAATCATCAGCCCCTAATAGAGAATTAGGATCACCTTTCATTAAAATATCTTGGTCTTTGGCCAAGTAACTTCGACAAAGATCAGCTCGAATAAAACTATCGTTTTGATCAAAGCCATCATGGCAATCCCCATCACTAGAAATATCCGTACCATAAATAATGCGGTCTTGATATTTTTCAAAGAAGGCTTTAGCAGAGACTTGATTTTTTGAAAAATTAGTGAACATCTCAATCCCTGGGGTAATGTCAACACTAATATTAGGAAACTCTTCAAAGAGTTTTGCTAACCGTGGCAATTGGGCTGACATAAAATAGAAGTGAGCAAATATTATTTTTAAGTGCGGATAGCGTTTTAAGACACGATAGATTTGCTCATATTGGGTTTCATTATTAATTGTCTTTTCATCATAGTACCAACCACTTGCTTTTGCCCATGATGGTACTTTGTTAATATCCCAAAACTCTTCCGGATCATTGACATGCCAAACAACGGGAATTTGATTTTTTTCTAAGTATTGCCAGTACAAATCCCAGGTTGGTAAATCAAAATCAGGAATAGGATAGCGATTTCTAGTAGTTGGTTTCCCTTCTAACATTTTGATACCATCACAGCCACATTTCAATAATTCCTTGACATACTTTACTTGATACTTTCCTACTTCATTTGGATGTTTAAAATATACCGTTAAATCTAAACTCCCAAATACATAAGTTTTACTAGGCACAAGATACTTTGCTAAAAGGCAATCCGGATTTTCGGAGCCTTTTGTTTTACTAAAACAGGCAACTAAATTAACGATATCTGTTTTAGTGCGTTTTAGCATCGTTTGTATTTGATCACTAGTAACGGGCAGGCTATAGTGAACGTGAGCATCAATTATTGGCATCACTAGTATCACTTTCGCCTGTATAGGCAACGATGTTTTCGCTAATTGAAGCGCAAAGTTTTTCTTTTTCCATCTTGTATGCTTGATTTATACAATTATAAATCGAAATTGCTTTACTACTGCCATGGCCTTTAACAATGGTCTTTTTAGCACCAAGCATTACGCCACCACCATAGTTGTTATAATCCATGAAGCTTTTAATCTTCATAATGTCTTTCTTTAAAATTAAAGCACCAATTTTATTTTTAAGGTTCGCAGTGAAAGTGCTTTTTAAAAGTTTTAGCATTTCGACACAAGCACCTTCAGTAGCTTTAATCAAGACATTACCACTGAAACCATCACAAACAACTAAATCATAGTTACCTGTTAATAAATCACGGCTTTCCATGTTACCAACAAAGTTAATAGCGGAATTAGTGCTTAAAAGCTCATAGGTTTCTTTGCGAAGAATATCGCCCTTTTCAGATTCGGTACCAACATTAAGTAAGGCAACTTTGGGTTTTTCAATACCATAAACTTTCTCAATATACATACTTCCCATAACAGCGAATTGAACAAGATTAATGGGTGAACAATCCACGTTAGCTCCACTATCACAAACACCGACAATTCGATGATTCATGGTTGGAAGAATTGGGCAAAAGGCTGGCCGTTTTACTCCATTTATCCGACCAACTTTTAAAACAGCTCCGACTAATACAGCTCCAGTTGAACCTATGCTTACTAATGCATCAGCTCCATCTTCAGCTTTTAGATAATCAATAGCTTTTACCAGTGAACTCTCTTTCTTATAGCGAATTGCCTCTGTTGGCTTATCATCACATGTAATCACATCGGATGCATGAATAATTGTTAAGCGGCTAGTATCATATTGATACTTTTTTAATTCATTTTTTAATATTCCCTCATCACCAGTTAATACAACTTGTAAATCCGAATTATCATTAACGGCTTTTACAGCGCCTTCCACATTTACCATGGGACTATGATCGCCACCAAAACCATCTACGACTACTTTAATCATTTCTTTACCTCTATTTCTCTATTAATTTGTTAATCTTCTTGGTAATCTTTTGAATGTTAAAATCCTCAATTTTAATTTTAATATTTTCTAGTAAAGTATTAGCCATTTTATCAGTTGATGCCATAATCTCATCTGACATGTTTTTAATCTTTTCAGCATTATTCTTTACCTTAGTTATCTCTTTGTTGAGGTTATCAATTGGTTTATCTAAAAGATTTTTCTTCATATTATTAAAATCATCTAAAATCTCTTGTGACTCACGGAATTGTTCACGTTCTTCGTTAGCAGCTAGTAAAAGTTCTTTATACTTCATACCTAAGCTATTAACAATACTTAAGAATGCAACAAAATATTGTGGACGTACAACATACATCTTATCATATTCCGCTACTTTGCGAATAGGCACATCATTTGCTTGATCCCATTCAAGTTCACTAACAAGAAGGGCATATTCACAGTTTTTCTTAATGCGATCTTTCTCAAGTTTAGCAAAATAATCGGCATTCTTCTTTTTATTAACCGAATTCGGCGCTTCACTCTTCATTTCACAAACAACCGATGTCAATAATTCACTTGGCTTTTTGGTATCGGTTGCATATACATGGAAAATATAGTCAGCTTTTGAGCCTTTTACATCATCTTCATTTTTTACAACCGTATTATCTTTTTGCCAAGTGCAGTTCAAGAAACCACTTTGTGCATACATTGTATACTCATTATCACACCAATGCTCAAGTTCTTCACCAATACGCTTAACATTTTGAGCTGATTTCTTTAACTTCATATCATTTAATTCTTTTTCAAGGTCTGCAATCTTGTTATCATAAGCATTTTTTTGATCACTGATTGCTAATTGTTTATTGACCTCTTCCAAGTTTTGATGTTGGACTAGTTCAGCATCTTTTGCTTGAAGTGCTAATTGCAATTTATTAATTTCTTCTTGATAAAGTGCTACTACTTTCGCAGTTATTGCTGCTTCACTTTGTTTTAATTTTTCTTGAAGAGTCGCTATTTCTGATGTATATTCAGCTTGTGCTTTTGCTACAGCAGCGCTAATTTCTAGAGCTTTCCGTGATTCAAATTCTTTTAAGCGTCTATTATATTCTTGATCGGTACCTTCAGCTATTTTTTTGCTTAGAATAGATGTATCACATTGATTAATCGCTAACAAGTCAATCTCATCACCAATGTGTCCTTCTTCCTGAAGAATAAGTGTATTAGAATCTTTGATAATTATTTTAGTTAGTTTTCCCATAATGCGCACTCCTCTCAATTTATCTACTATAGTTATTTTACCATAATTCCTGTAAATATACAAGAATTTACACACTATTATTAACTAGGCAAATAAACATATGATTTGCTTTATCACTACTTATATATAATAAGGAAAAAGATTTAGCCGCAATTTGAAGCTAAATCTTATTTTTATTCATTGTTATCGTTAGCTACTTGAGCACGATAAATATTTGCATATACTTTGTTGTTAGCAACTAATTCATCGTGAGTGCCTTCTTCTACTTTAAGACCATTTTCTAAAACAATAATTTTATCAGCATTGTAGACTGTCGATAGACGGTGAGCAATAACAATGACAGTACGATTTTTGCATGCAATGTTTAAGGCGCGTTTAATAATTTCTTCCGTTTCTAAATCGATATGAGAAGTAGCCTCATCCATAATTAGAATTGCCGGATCCTGAATAATTGCTCGTGCTAAAGAGACAATTTGCTTTTCACCAAGGCTCATATTATTGCCTGAACGCGTAATTGGTTCGGCTAAACCGTTTTTAAACTTTCCTAATAACCGCTCCCCGCCCATATCATACAATACTTTTGTGATTTGTTCATCACTAACATTCTCTTTACCAAAGCGAATATTGCTGGCGAGTGTTCCTTCAAAGAGTACTGGCTCTTGAAGAACAATACCAATGTGTTCACGGTAGGTACGCTTAGGAATCTGCGAAATATCCATATCATCAACATAGATTTTGCCGTTGTGTTCACTTGGTAAATTGTAGAATTGTAATAGCAAATTCATCAGTGAACTCTTACCACTACCCGTATGACCAACTAAGCCAACTAGTTGACCTGCTTTTATATTAAAGCTTACACCTTTTAGTACATACTCATTCTCTTCATAAGCAAACCAAACATTATCAAAGCGAATATCACCATGATAACGATCAATACTTGTCTTTTCATCTGACTCCAAATCAGCTTCAATTAACTTGTAGATTCTACTAATCTGAACATTTGCATGTTGAAACGGGCCAATCTGATTAAACAGAATATTAATTGGTTCAATGATCTTCAAAAGATATTCATTGTAGGCATAAATCAAACCAGCTGTTACTACTACGCCTGCAATGTTCGTGCTTTGAATACCAAAATAAACAACAATTAAAGCTGTGATTGCTGACTTAATTATATTAATTAAATTCCAACCACCCGTTATATGGAGTTTAACTTCTTTTAATTGTTCATCTTTATAGTTCTTACTAATTTGGTTAAACTCATCAAGCGTTTTGTGTTTAAAGTTAAAGACTTGTAAGATTTGAATACCATTAATGATTTCGTTAATCTTCGCTGTTAATAAACTGCGAATCTCATTAACCTTTTCAACAATCTTCTTTAAATATCGTAAGTAAATAAAAATCCATAGTGCCGCAATCGGATAAATCAAGAACGATAATAAGGCAAGTTTAGGATTCAAATAGAACATTCCGACATATGCAAAGATAAAGCTTAATACGACGCTTAGGAAAACATTAATACATTGACGATACATGATAATTAAACCATCAACATCATGAGTAATCCTAGATGCCATCTTACCAGCTGGTTCTTTTTCATATTCAGCAATTGGTAATCGCTCACACGCTCTTATCGCTGCTGTTCGGCCTGCTCGAGCCATATGATTAACCATTTTGTTTGTCGCAATATGTTGAATATATGTACATATTACAGTAACAATCATTTTAATTCCTAGAAGAATTAAAACAATTAACAGGGTTAATCTAATTGGATGGTAGAATAATGAAATATCTTTAGCATTAATTACTTCATAATCATATTGATAAACTCCATCATCATTAGTCACAAGTAGTTTACCATCAGCTAAACTTACCCGGCCTTCGACAGCTTCTTCTGAAATTAAGTAGTAATTATCTTGATATATTACTATGCTAATTGGCTTAATAATCTCATCATTTTGATCTAGGTCACGTACTTGTTTATAATAATGATTATTGTAATGAACTGTATTATTCGTAGCACTAGTTACTTCCACCCACGGGTATTCAATTCCTAGTAAACAGTCATCAAGAACACTCTTAACTAAGAGGGGTGAAATGAAACCTAATACTTGAATAACTAGTATCATCGCAATACTTACATAAGTAAGCCAAATATGGGGCTTAGCCACTTTGAACATTCTTTTAATATTAGTCCACATAGCTATCACCTTTTATCTGCTTCAAGTATTGTAACTTGTACCAATTGTCATCTTTAAGCAATTCCTCGTGATTACCAATTCTTGTGATTTTACCATTTTCAAGGACAATAATCTTATCGGCTTTAGCAATAGCTGAGAAACGATGAGTAACAATTATGTTAGTCTTTTTACTACGCTTATCACGTAGTTGTTCAATGATATTACGTTCCGTTATCGCGTCAACCGCACTAAGTGAATCATCTAAAATTAGAATTTCGGGATCTTTTACGAGGGCTCTAGCAATTGATAACCGTTGTTGTTGTCCGCCTGATAAAGATCCTCCTAATTCAGCAACCATTGTTGAACTGCCATATGGTAAATGTTCCAAATCTTTTCTAAAATCTGATATAGTTACGGCTTTGCGAATCTGCGAAGCAGTAGCCGAAGGGTTCCCAATTAGTATATTATCATCAACACTTCTTCTAAACAAGATGTGTTCTTGGGGAACATATCCCACCAAATTATGAATATCTTCTAATTTGTAGTTTGAAATATCAACACCATCAATTAAAATCTCGCCACTTGTTACATTAAATTGTCGTAATAATTGTCTAATAAGGGTTGATTTACCAGAGCCAGTTGGGCCGACAATACCAATTGTCTCTCCTGAATTAATGGTGAAAGTAATGTCTTCAATAACATTAAAGTTATCAAATTCATATTTAAAACTGACATCCTTAAAATCAATCTTTTTAAATTTCAAGATTGTGCGTGGCTCATCGATATCTTTCACTTTTGGTTCTTTTTGCATTATCTCGTAATAACGCTTTTCCGCAATATTAATATTATTAACATTATTTAATATACCACTTAACCCGATAAGGGGGTTATATAGCATCGTTACATAAATTAAGTAGGTTACTAAACTACCAGCTGAAATCGTTCCACCGATTACTAAGTAACTGCCGAGTGAAATAGCTATCATATAAGCAACTACATAAACAAGTTCAAACAAAGGTGAATAGATTGATTCAAACTTTAAAATCTTCCACCAAGAATCGATATCAGCATCAATGGCCCGTTTTGTCCGCATAAAATCATTATCTTCTTGGCCATATGCTCTAATAGTCTTTGAGCCTTCAATTGTTTCTAGAACACTCTCAGTCATGTTGGCATATATTTCATGATGGATTTTGTAGTATTGACGTTTCTTTAGTCGCTTCTTATTTAAGAAAAAAATAGCAATAGGCATAAACGAAACAGCACAAACCGTCAGAAGGGGACTAATGATTAGCATCATTGTAATTGATGCCCCAATTAAAGCGCTAAAATAAACTACCGATTGTAAAAAGCTTGTAGCAAGCAGTGTAATACTTTGCAAGTCATTAGTAGCCCGGGCAATTAAATCACCTTTGGTATACTCTTCATAGATCTCAGAGTCAAGATCAAAAAGGTGTTCAATATACTGCTCACGTAGTTTGTATGACAAATCATGTCCTAAATAGTTGATAGTGTAGTGATAAATAATATTAGCCAAATAGGTAACAACCGGAAACGCTACTAAGCCAATACTATATAAGATAAGTTTATTAACCGTAATTGTTTTAAAAACAATTTCATCAATTGCCATTCCCAAAAACTTTGCTGGAAAGACGGGTAATATGGAAACCGTTAAGAGGAAAAAAGCACACAATAAATACTTTTTCCACTCTAACTTAAAAAACCACTTTAAATGTTTAAAAGCATCTTTCATTGTCTTCTTTCCTTTCTTGATATTAGTATTATACACTTTTTCACCATTTTAGTAAATTAAAAAGAAAAAGAAAAAAACTAAGACAATCTTAGTTTTTCTATATAATGATAAACATCATAAAATTCCAGACAAAGTGAATTATAACTGATGGCAAAATACTTTCATAGCGATCAGCAAAATACCAAAAAACAAAATGTAAACCGAAAAGCATAAATAGCTGTAGAAAATTATTCTTTAGCATTTCGATAATTGTTGTCTCATTCGTAGTTAAAGAAACAAGGTGTAAGAAGGCAAACATAATACCGACAATAACAACTGATAGTATTTCTTTTTTTATCTTTGCTCGAAAAACGGCAGTAAAAAATCCGCGGAAAATAACTTCTTCATACAAAGCAACAAAAAAGAGAATATATAGACCTTTTTTAAAATAAAAAGAAAAATCATATTTGAGAATATCAGTATTCTTGTTTACGACAATAGCTCTAAATAAAACTAAGACAATTAGTACACCACTAACTATGGCACTCATGATTAAAGCTTTCTTAACGTTTTTAAAACTAATCCAAAAATCACTAAGTTTAAACTTGCGTAATTTAATGTAAAGAAATAAAAGTACCATAATAATAAAAGCTATTACCGCGAGCAGTAATTCATTAGTGAAATTAATATTAAAGATAACAATATACTGTTTATTGTAGAAAACATTGTATACAATAATGTTAATAGCAAATAAGCCAAAATATAATACAATTGCTACTATTAAATCGACTATTTTAAAGGTTGATTTAACATCTGGTGTTTCGTTCATATTATCCTTCTTTCATATATTACTAGTGTTTTATTTCTTTTACTTTATATCCTAATTCTTCAATTACTCGGGCAATTGTTGCATCATCAAAATCAACATTAGAAACAAGCACTGCTTCTTTTTTCTTAAGGTTAACTTTAGCATCAATAACGTCTAGTCCCTTTAGGGCACTTTCAACGCGACTTGAGCAATGAGTGCAGTTCATGCCATCAATTTTAATAATTGTTTTTTGTTCCATATTATTTTTTCCTTTCTGGTTTGGTTTAAATAGTTTTAAGCGTAGAGCATTACCAACAACAAAGAGACTTGATAAGCTCATCGCTGCGGCTGCGAACATTGGATTTAGTTTCCACTGTAACAAACTGTAGAAAACCCCTGCTGCTAGCGGAATACCTAATGAATTATAGAAGAAAGCCCAAAATAAGTTTTCTTTAATGTTCACTATCGTTTTCTGACTTAGTTCAATAAGGGTTACCACATCTTGCAGATCACTTTTTACTAAGACTACATCAGCGCTTTCAATAGCAATATCAGTTCCAGCCCCAATTGCTACACCTACATCAGCGCGAGCTAGCGCTGGAGCATCATTAATACCGTCACCAACAAACATTACTCGTTCGCCATTTTCTTGGAGATTTAAGATCTGTTCATCTTTGTTTTCGGGCATTACATTAGCAATTACTTCTTTAATCCCTGCTTTTTTAGCAATTGAAAGAGCCACTTCAGCATTGTCGCCGGTTAGCATTACCAACTTTAATCCACTTTTTTGTAAAGCATTAATTGCTTTGTTGCTAGTAGGACGTATAGTATCAGCCACAGTAATAAGTCCTAATACTTCTTTTAAGTTAGCAACTATTAACACCGTTTTGGCATCTTTATTATATTTATCGACCATTTCGATTAAATCTTCACTTATGCTGGTAACTCCAGTAATCAACTTCAAACTACCAACATAGTAAGTCACCCCATGAAGTACACCACTAAGGCCTAAACCACTAATACTTTTAAAATTTTCAACTTCTATTACATCTATCCCTTTTTGATTCGCTGCTAGCATAACTGCTTGAGCAAGGGGGTGCTCACTGTATTTTTCAAGTGAGGAAGTAATAACAAGGAGTTCTTCTTCACTAACCATGAAGGGAACAATATCGAGTACCTCGGGGCTTCCCAACGTAATCGTGCCCGTTTTATCAAACACAACCGTAGTAATGTGAGATGACATTTCAAGTGCTTCACTTGATTTAATTAATATTCCATTCTCTGCACCCTTGCCGGTAGCAACCATAATAGCAACTGGTGTAGCTAAACCCAAGGCACACGGACAAGATATTACTAGTACTGCAATAGCAATGCTAAACGCAAATTCAAAAGTTGCGCCCGCTAATAGCCAGCAAACTAAACTAATAATACTAATTGCAATAACAATTGGGACAAATACCCCCGCAATTTTATCCGCAAGTTTTGCAATCGGTGCTTTGGTCGTATTGGCATTTTCAACTAAAGCAATGATTTTAGCAAGCGTTGTATCATCGCCTACTAAGGTTACTCGCAGTTTTATATACCCACTTTTATTAATAGTTCCCGCAATTACAATATCGCCAACTTTCTTAATTACTGCGACACTTTCACCTGTCACCATCGATTCATCAATGTATGTTTCTCCAAATATTACTTCGCCATCTGCAGAAACCGCTTCACCCGGACGAACAATTACAATATCACCAACTTTTAATTGACTTGTTGGCCATGTCTCTTCCTTGCCATCTACTTCAAGTATTGCAATATTTGGTGCTAGATTGACAAGCTTTTGAATTGCTGTCCCTGTCTTCTGTTTAGATTTACTCTCCAAATATTTGCCTAGAGTAACAAGGGTTAATATCATTACCGCCGACTCAAAGTATAGATTATGAAGATATTCCTCAACAATTGCTACATTATTAATACTTTGATAATAACCAATCAAAAAAATAGCAACTACTCCGTATATTAATGATGCTGATGAGCCTACAGCAATCAAACTATCCATATTAGGATGTAACTTAAATAGGTTTCGAAAACCATTAATAAAATAACTACGATTGATCCAAAGCACTGGTAGACAAAGCACTAATTGAAGAATCGTAAAGATTAAGGCATTCTCATATCCTAAAAGAAAAGTTGGCATCGGTAACTTCAACATATGAGCCATCGCTACATACATGACGACTAACATCAAAACTAGTGAGATAATTAATCTTTTTTGCATCGCTTTCTCAGCTTTTAATAAAGCACTATCACCATTATCTTTACTAGCAACTTCGGCTGAATAACCACTTTGTGTAACTAATTGGATAATATCATTATCATTTATTTTACTTTCATCATATTCGACAATCATTGTACTAGTCATAAGACTTACTGAACAATTTCTAACGTCATCATGATGATCAACCGCTTTTTCAATATGAGCGGCACACGCAGCACAGCTCATACCTTTTATCGTGTATTTTTGTTTCATATTATCACCATTTTTATTATACCACAATTTGTCATTTTTATCAATTTGGTTGCTTTTAGAAAAAGGTTGCTTTTAGA
>CAYJAQ010000003.1:0-1163 GCA_964368275.1 uncultured Staphylococcaceae bacterium | reverse complement strand
GGTTGCTTTTAGAAAAAGGTTGCTTTTAGATTTTAAAAAAGGTATCCTTCGATACCTTCTTTACTTGAATATTATTAATTGCTTTCTATGACCTTTTTGCTTTTTAGCCAACCGATTGTATCTATTAGTGTTTCCTTCATTGAACGTGGCTTATATCCAAGTTCTTCCGTCGCTTTTTGATGTGAAAAATTAGCATTAGTTCCTAAGGTAAACATTGAATAAGGTGTAAAGTAAGCTGGTTTTTTCTTTCTATTACAATACTTTTCATAAGCAGGTGCTACCATCTTACCAACCCAAAGGGGGATAAACATCAAAATACGTTTACCATTAGTTACAATTTTTAATGTTTGAAGAAGCTCTTTAACTTTTAAGAAACAATTGGAAAGAATATAACATTCACCTTTTCGCCCCCGCTCTGTGCATTTTATGATTCCGTCAGCAACATCACGCACATCTACAAAGTCATACCCACCTTTAACCCCAACGGGCAATTTGCCTTTGCAATACGATATTATCATTTTAGTAATACTACCTTGTACATTATCATTTGGTCCAATAATTCCAGATGGATGAACTATACTCACATCTAGTCCCTTTTTGCAAGCTGCTAAAACATACGCCGTTGCTTCTGCTTTGGTTTTAGCGTATTCTCCTTTTACAACGTCTGCTGAGAAATCACTTGATTCCGTTATAACTTGATCTTTCGGCTTTTCCGCTATTGCGTGCACAGAACTTACATAAATCATCTTCTTAATCCGGTATTTGCAACATAAGTCGGTTACATTTTTGGTACCATCAACATTAACTTTTTTAAGTAGTTCACTTCTCTTACTTGATATTGAAATAATACCCGCTGAATGGATTAAGCACACATCACTCATTAAGTTTTGAAAAAAGTTTTCTAGTGAATTGATGTCATCAACACGGCCATAGCAAATCTCAACCCCTTCTGGAATAATACTCACTAAGCTATCGTTTGGCATTACTAGTGCCTTTATATTTGCTCCCTTTAGTAATAATTGTTTTATTACCGTATTTCCTAAAAATCCTGTTCCACCTGTGATTAGATATTGATTATACATAATTTTCTCCTTTCATTGAGTTATTTTTTCAACAAGTGTTGACTTTCTTTCTTATGTATATTATAATATATAATGTAAGGA
>CAYJAQ010000002.1:0-59254 GCA_964368275.1 uncultured Staphylococcaceae bacterium | reverse complement strand
ATAACAAAGGACATTTTTTTATGCAAAAAAAATGGCTGTCAAGAATTCTACTGATAATCAGTAGAGTTTTTGACAGGTCCACTTTTCAGTAGAATTCTTGACTTACCTAAATTATGAACAAAAACACATCGGGCGATGTGTTTTTGCTTTGTTTTATAGATGAATTAAAATGGCATATAGGCCATATGATACACCAACTACGCTGAATAGAATAATGAAAAAGAAAGGAATAACACCAAGGCGAGAATTATAACTACCACCTTTTAGCCAACCTATCTTTTCTTTATCAAAGAAGAAGTATGGGAAACGTTCCCTTTTGCCTTCGACTGTTTCGAATGGCTTACTAATTTGGGCAAGTAGTATGCTTGATAAATAATACAGAAGCGGATAAATAAGGCAAGCTAACGGCATCCACCAACTAATTAAAGTATGATTGTCATAAATGATAAAATCAAGTGTCGCTAAAGTCGGAACTAGATAATGAAGAATAATATTAGCTACTAGTCCACTTGAGACTTTGAAAGAACGTTTATAGGGTTTATTAATAGGATCTTTATTTCTTTCACGTTTACTTGTAGCAGGTAGAATAATAAAGTTAAAAACGCTAAATGTAATAATTATAGCGACAATACTTTGCATTCTGACGAAATAGAAAAATTGGCTATGTATTAAAATATTTTGGCTATTTAAAATGGCAAATACTAAATAAATAAAGGTCGTAATGACGATAATAAGGTTTGATTGATTGGTGAAGAAACGTAAACTATCAATTCCACGGGAACGTCGTGAAGAAAAGAAGGCACCACTAATACCACTAAAAGCCATGATAAATAAATTGATTTTTAAAAATAAATTCATAATATCCCTCGTTTTTATTGTGATAAGATCTCGTTTAAATATACAATGCATTTTTTGTATATTTTTAACAAGTGTTTTAATTATGAAAACACTTGTTTTTATTTTAGAAACATGATATACTATTTAAACTAATGAGGTGATATAATGTATAAAAGTACACGTAGTAATATTAGAATATCAGCAAGTCTAGCTATCATTAAAGGAATTTGCGAGGACGGTGGATTATTTATTCCCGAACAGATTCCTAGCCTTCCCCTTAAGAAGGAATACCTTAATTACTCTTACAAGGAAATAGCAAAAAAAGTACTTGCAAAACTACTTGATGACTTTTCAAAAGAGGAGATTGACATAGCAGTTGAATCGGCATATGATGATAAGTTTGATGAAGAAATTATTGCCTTAAAGTCTTTTAATGGCGGTGTGTTTTTAGAACTTCATCATGGACCTACTAAAGCTTTTAAAGATATGGCTTTAGCGATTTTGCCGTACCTTATTACTATTGCCAAAAAGAAACATCATATTGATAAAAAGACTGTAATTTTAACAGCTACCTCTGGCGATACGGGAAGTGCTGCTTTAGCAAGTTTTAACAATGTGCCTAATACTGAAATATTTGTTGTTTATCCTGAAAATGGGGTTAGCCCTATTCAAGAAGCACAAATGCTTTATTATTCTAATGACCAAGCTCATGCTTATGCATATAATGGTAATTTTGATGATTGTCAGAATCTAGTAAAGCGACTTTTCTCTTTGATTCCCGAAAATCCATTTTATGACTTAACTTCAGCTAATTCAATTAATATTGGCCGTTTAATTCCTCAAGTTGTTTACTACTATTACGCTTATTTACAAATGGTTAATAATGAACAGGTAGTCTATGGGAAACCGATTAATGTATCTGTTCCAACTGGTAATTTTGGAAACATATTAGCGTGTTACATTGCCAAGCAAATGGGATTACCGATTGCTGATATTATTTGCGCATCCAATCGCAATAATGTTTTGACTGAATTCTTTCAAATTGGTACTTATAATAAAGATCGCCCTTTTTATAAGACAATATCACCTTCAATGGATATTTTGATTTCCTCTAACCTAGAACGGTTGTTAGCGTTCATTATGGATGATGGCACTCTTGTCAAGGGTGAAATGAGTGATTTAGTTTCAAAAGGTTATTACCGAATTAGCAATAAATATCGTAAAATGCTTGAAGACTTTCATGCTTATTCCACAAGTGAAGTTGATACGACTAGAGCAATTAGTCAAGTCTACTTAGAAGAACACTATCTAATAGACCCACATACCGCTGTTGCATATGGTGCGTACTTACAATATAAGAGTAAAACAAATAATGATTTACCTACGATGATTGTTTCAACAGCATCTCCTTATAAGTTTGCTAAAGCAGTAGCCAAAGCAATTGACGTGCCTATCTTGAAAAATGACTTTGAATTAAATAAACTAATCAGTAAAGCTACTAACACAAGTATTCCAGCTATTTTTGAAAAAATTGCTAGTTCTCGTAAAAAAGCAGTAGGCATTACGGAAGGTGAACTAAATAAAATGCTTTATAAACCATTTGGTTCAATAATGATTAGTGCACCAGCAACCTCAGCGAACTTAGGACCAGGCTTTGACTTTTTAAGTATCGCTTATCAAAAAGGTAATTGTTATAAATTTGAAATTGCTGATTCTTTTGCTTTAGAAGGCTTTGGTACATTTTCTGATATTGATAATAATTTAGTAATTCATGCATACCGCCATACTTTTGAGGTATTGCAGAAGTCGGCGCGACCTGTCAAGGTAATGCTAGTAAAACAAGATGTTCCAGTAGCTCGTGGATTGGGTAGCAGTGCTTGTTGTATCGTAGCAGGTGTTCTTGCTGCTAATTATTATATGGGAAATAGCCTAACAGAGGCGGAGTGCTTGAAGATAATGACTACCTTAGAAGGACATGCTGATAATGTTACTAGCTGTTATTTAGGTGGACTTCGGGCTAGTTACCGAAGTAAAGACCAAATAAAGAGCATTAAATATCCGGTATCTGAAAAACTTCATTTCTTTTTACTAATTCCTGATTTTCAATTAGCAACAAGTGTGGCTCGATCCGTTTTACCGAAAGAATTGACTTATCAAGATGCTACATTTAATGCTTCACGGGTTGTTAATCTTCCTTATGCTTTTAGTAGTGGTGATTTAGAACTATTGAAGGAAATGATGCAGGATGCTTGGCATGAACCATATCGCTTGCCGATAATTGATGATGCTAAACGAATTAAAAGTTGGTGTGATAAGACCACAAATGCCTTTTGCATAAGTGGAGCTGGTCCAACTCTATTGATAATTAGTCATGATAATAAAGTAATTGATAGTTTTAAACGCTTAAAATTATTGCACGAATGGGAAAGCGCTGAGTATAAGCTTAGTGATAATGGGGCTATCTTGGAGGTAATTAATGAATAATGAATATCTATTAGTACACAAGAGTATCTTACCAGAATATTATGAAGTAGTAATAACAGCACGCAAGTTAATAAATGAAGAAAAGATGAGCGTTTCAGAAGCTTGCAAGAAAACTGGTATAAGCCGTTCTACTTTCTATAAATATAAAGATTATGTTTTTAAACCAATGTCAAATATTGGCCACAAAGCGATACTTGCCTTTCAATCAAGCAATGAAAAAGGGATATTGTCAAATATTTTGGCACGTATTGCTAGCTTTTCTGGTAATATTGTTTCAATTAATCAAGATACGCCAATTGATGGTAGTGCCTATATTACCATTGCAATTGATGTCAGCGAATTAACAACAAGCATTAATGAACTAGTAGAAGAGTTAAAAAAAGTGCCATTTGTCAAAAATATTGAACTATTAGCACTAGAATAGGAGAAGAATATGCAAAAAGTGATTAATGTTGCCATTCTCGGTTTTGGTACTGTAGGCAGTGGTGTTTTTGATGTAATCAACCATTTGCCTCAACGTAATATTATTGTTAGGAAAGTCTTTGATAAGCCGGAAAAGGCCGCTCTACTTGGTAATCTTCATACAAGTGACTATCAAGAAATATTACATGATCCGGCAATTAATGTTGTTGTTGAAACATTAGGCGGATATGATTTTGCCTATTTGATTATAAAAAAAGCGTTGCTTGCTGGTAAAAATGTTGTTACCGCAAATAAAGATGTTATCAGCAAGAATTTAGCCGAACTTTTAGCAATCGCGAAAGATCAAAATGTGGCCTTATTATACGAGGCGTCAGTAGGTGGAGGCATTCCAATAATTCAAACTTTGATTAAAAACTTGGCAGTAAACCAGGTAAATCACGTTTGGGGGATTTTAAATGGCACGACAAATTATATTTTAACAAAGATGCAAGATAATAAGCAAAGTTTTAGTGAAGCCCTCAAAGATGCCCAAGCGAAAGGGTTTGCAGAAAGCGATCCTACCATGGACATTGAGGGATATGATTTAGCACGAAAGATTACGATCTTATCATCTCTTGCATTCAATTGCAAAATAGACCGTGAGCAAGTAGCTATTACCAGTATCAAAGGTGTTAATCAAAGTTTTTTGCGTATTATAGCATCATATGGCTTTAACGTAAAGTATTTGGCTAATGCTTTACTGGTTAATAATGAAGCATCAGTTGAAGTGTTACCGATTGTAGTAAGTAATGATCATCCATTTGCTAATGTCAAAGATGAAAATAATATTGTTGGTTGGCAAGGAACTTATAACAATACTATTCAATTAATAGGTAAGGGAGCTGGATCATTTCCAACTGCTTGTGCTGTAGTTACTGATATTATTAATATTCAAAACGATAATTACGTAAAAGATTATCATGACGAAACGTCAATGGTAATCCAAACTAATATTGATACTAAAAAGTATTATCTTGTTCAATCAGATGGTATCGAACTTCCCTATAAAAAAATTAGTGGGGATGTATACTTAACAGATAAAATATTGAAACAGACAATAAATAATTGCCCACATATTATTTTCTGGGCTTGCTTATGGGAGGAAGAAAATGTCGAAATGTTCGAAAAAATATAATGTAGCGATTGTAGGCGCTACGGGACTGGTTGGTTCTACATTTTTAAAAGTGCTTGAAGAATATAATTTTCCAATAAAAGAATTGCACTTGTTTGCATCTAGTAGAAGTACTGGCAAAGAAATTAAGTATAAAGGTAAATCATATTATGTTGAAGAACTTAATGAAAAGGCCTTTAATAACGTTGATTTTGCATTATTTAGTGCAGGTGGCGCAATATCAAAAATGTATGCCCCAATTGCCCGTGATGCAGGAGCGTATGTTATTGATAATTCTAGTGCTTTTCGGATGGAAGCGGATGTTGCTTTAATAATTCCGGAAGTTAATTTAGCAGATTATTTGGTTAAGTCAAAACTAATTGCAAATCCCAATTGTTCAACTATTCAGTCGGTGTTACCGCTAAAACCACTTTTTGATGCATATGGCATAAAACGTATTGCGTATTCTACTTACCAAGCGGTTAGCGGCAGTGGTCAGAAAGGTATTAATGATTTAGCAAATACTTTAAAAGGGGAAGCGCCAAGCTTTTATCCAGCTAACATTAGCAAGACTTGCATTCCTCAAATTGATGATTTTTTAGATAATGGCTATACCAAAGAAGAAATGAAAATGGTTAATGAAACACGCAAAATTCTGCACGCTGATGATTTACCAATTTCAGCTACATGTATTCGTGTACCTGTTGAAAATGCTCATGGGGTGGTCATTTCGGTTGAACTTGCAAGAACATTTGAACTAGAGGACATTCGCGAACTTTGGAATAATTATCCTGGCATTGTTGTTGTAGATGATCCTAAAAAAGGCTTATATCCACTATCAACCATGGCTGCAGGTGATAATAATGTTTATGTTGGGCGCTTAAGACGCGATTTATCAATGCCTAATAGTATTTTATTCTATTCAGTTAGTGATAATGTTCGTAAAGGTGCTGCTGCTAATGCAGTACAAATCGCGTTAGGTATTGTTGAAACAATTGCTAAGGAGGAAAGTGATAATGATTAAAGTAGCAAAATTTGGTGGTTCATCACTAGCTAGTCCTGAACAATTTCAAAAAGTAAAAAAAATCGTTAAGACTGACCAAAGTCGGCAAATAGTTATTGTTTCTGCGTTAGGCAAGAGTATTAATGATGATAATAAAATAACTGACTTGCTTTATTTATTAGCAGCTCATTTAAAATATAAAGTTGATTATCATGATTTATGGCAGAGCATCACTAAGCGCTACTATGATATCTTAAAGGAACTGGCAATTAACTATGATTTAGCAGGAGCATTGTCAGAAATAGAAGAACAGTTTTCAAGTAGTAATATTGAAGAGTACTTAGTAAGTAGGGGCGAGTATTTAACCGCCCAAATGATGGCACATTATTTAGATTATGAATTTGTTGATGCTAAAGATTTAATTGCCTTTAATTATGATGGTACCGTTAACAATGAATTAACGAAGAAACATATTCAAAAGGCCTATGATGAGCATCCCCAAATGGTAATTCCGGGCTTTTATGGCTGTTACCCTAATGGTGATATTAAACTATTCTCACGTGGAGGTTCTGATATTACAGGGGCACTTGTTGCTCAAGCAGTTAACGCAGCAATCTATGAGAACTGGACTGATGTTTCTGGTATATTAATGACAGATCCGAAAATTGTTGATAATCCAAAGAAAATAAAGACTATCACATACGACGAGTTGCGGGAACTATCATACATGGGAGCTAGTGTTTTACATGAGGAGACCATTTTTCCAATTCAAGAACTAAGTATTCCCATTCATATTTTGAATACTAATGATCCAAGTGCTGAGGGGACTATTATTAGCAATGCAAAAAGTACGGAAATGAACATTATTACGGGGATTGCTGGGAAAAAAGGTTTTAAATCATTAACAATCTCAAAGAAGAGAACTACCAATAAACTTGAAGTAATGCAAAATGTGCTAACTATTTTAGCAAAATATCACGTTAATGTTGAACACTTACCAACTAGTATTGACTCATTTAGTGTTATTGTGGAGAGTAAACAAATTGACAAATGTATGTACGAAGTAATAGGTGAGATTAAAACACTGAGCGATGTAACGGATGTAGTAATAGATGATGATATTTCACTGATTGCGGTTGTAGGTCGTAATATGGCTACCAGACCTGGTATTAGTGGTCAAATATTTGCCATCTTTGGTAGTAATCAAATTAATATTAAAATGATAGCACAAGGAGCCCAAGAAATAAATATTATTGTAGGTATTGCAACTTGCGATTTTGAGAAATCAATAAAAGCAATTTATCGTAAAATGGTGCAATAATGAAAAAACAGAAAATTACTGGCTCAATATTGCTCTTTATCACAGCACTTATTTGGGGAACAACGTTTATTGCTCAAAAACTGGGGATGGATTATGTTGATCCGTATACTTTCATTGCACTTCGCAGCGGAACGGCCTTTATTGTTTTACTTTGCACTTACTTAGTTAAACGAAAACATCAAGAAACTCAACAGAAAATTCCTTTTAGTAAAAGTGATATAGTCGGATCTATTATCATTGGGATTGTTTTATTCATTGGCTTTACTACTCAACAAGTGGGAATGCTTGATACAGATGCTGGTAAATCGGGCTTCTTGACATCATTGTACATTATCTTTGTACCACTACTTGGCATCTTTTTCAAAAAGCAGGTAAATTGGTCAATTTGGTTGCTTGTGGTAGTTGCTTTGTTTGGTTCATATTTACTTTGCACGGGTGAAAACTTTTCAATTGGTTTAGGTGAAATCTTGATCGCAATTAGTGGCATCTTTTTTGCTTTGCAGATTCTGCTTGTGGACAAGTTCAATCATGTTGATGCTATAAAACTTTCTTGTATTCAATTTTTCGTTGTTTTTGTTTTGGCGATCGTTCCCATGATTATTAATCAACCAACTTTTGCCAATATTGTTAAAGCTTTACCAGCTATTCTTTATGCAGGCTTATTATCTAGTGCTATTGCGTTTACCCTACAGATTGTTGCCCAAAAACATGTGTCGCCCACAATTGCTGCTTTAATCATGAGTTTAGAAGCAGTTATTGCGACTGTTAGTGGCTGGCTAATTCTTTCTGAGCATTTAAATATGGTGGAAATAATTGGTTGTCTACTTATATTTGTGGCTGTAATTGCTGCTCAATTGATCCAAAGCTTCGTTGAAAGCAAGAAAAATGTTAAAAACTTGTAATAATAATGGCAAAAAATAGAAAAATGTGATATAATTTAATAGTAAAAAATTGGAGGAAATATGAATATTGAAATCTTAATTCAATATGGAATTGATTATAATGATGGTTTAAAACGTTTTATCGGCAATTCTGATCTTTATCAGATGCTATTGCTCGAGTTTTTACGTGATGAAGAATATGCTGAAGCCGAAAAGTCTTTGAAAGCTAAAGACTATCAAGCAGCATTCAATCACTTCCATACTTTAAAAGGTGTTGTAGGAAATTTATCAATGACCGAATTATACAAAAAATGTTGCGTAATTGTTGAAAAATTACGTTACAATGATTATGTAAGTTTAGATAAGTGCTTTCTAGAATTTGAGGCAACTTATCATCGCGTTTATGAAGGAATAATACTAGCAAAAGGAGAATAATATGAAAGCAATCATTATTGCTGATGACAATCGAGTAAATCGGCTTTTAGCAAGAGAAATACTAAAAGATAATTTTGAAATACTTGAAGCTAAAAATGGCCAAGAGGTTTTTGACATCTTAAAAGAACGGTCTGACGATATTTCGGCTGTGGTGCTAGATATAATTATGCCAGTTGTAGATGGCTATGCTGTACTTGATGTGATGACAAAGGACCCCGTCTATTCGAATATTCCAATTATCGTAGTTACTGTAATGAGTGATGCGGATAGCGAAACTACCCTTTTTGATTTAGGAGCGTATGATGTAATTCAAAAGCCATATGATAGTAGAATTATGCGTAAGCGCGTGCTTAATGCAATTAATAAACGTGAGTTAGAACAAACAAAGATTGAAAATACTATTTTGCGTGAACAAAATCAAGCCCAAGTACAATTGAGAACAATTGTAGATAATCTAGATGGTGGTGTTGCACTAGTAGCTATAAATGATAAAAAAGAAGCTCAACTTTTATATGGTAGTACTGGTTACTACAATTTGTATGGTCTTACCCAAAAGGAGTTTAAAAAACTAAACCATAATCAATTTGATTTAGTCGTTGAAGAAGATCGTGAGCGAGTTCTAAATGAAGTAATTAATACGATAAATAATCGTGAAAGTGTTAATGTTGAATTCCGTTTTCATCACGTTGATGGCACGGCCCATTGGGGAAGCATGACGGGTGATGTTATAGATTATCCAGATAATAGCAACCCAGTAGTTTTAGTAATTATTACTGACGTTTCTAACATTAAACAAGCTGAACAAGATAAAAAATTAGCTTTAGTTGAAATGAAATTTCGGGCTAACCATGATATGATAACTGGTATTTATAACGATTATGCGTTCTATAGCACAACGAGAAGTTTGCTAGAACGTTTAAACGATAAAGAATTTGAGATTATCAAAGTAAATATTATTGATTCCAAAGTTCTTAGTGACTTGTTAGGTCCTGAAGCTTTTGCTAAAGTTTTACGTAAACTAGCTCGTGCTATTGAAAAGCGAGTTATGTATAATGGTACTTATGGTCGAATTGAAGCTGATCGCTTTGCAATATGTGCAGAGAAGAATTATTTTGATGTGTTAACATTATTGCAAGATTTAGAAAATGAAATAAATGAAAAGGCCGATGTACCAATCATGATTAGACTAGCAGCTGGAATTTATCATATAACAGAACCTGAATTAGATATTGAAACAATGTGTGTACGTGCTAATATGGCTCTTCAAAGCATAAAAGATGAGTATACCACTAAGTTCAAAGTCTATGATGAATATATTAGAATGGAATACATGAATAAGCATGATATACTAAGCATGGTAGAAGAGGCAATTAAGGAACGACAATTTGTTGTGTATTATCAACCGATTTTTTCAGTTGCTCAAGAAAAACCAGTTAGCTCAGAGGCTCTTGTTAGATGGCGTCATCCTGAAAGAGGAATTATTTCACCTGGTATGTTTATTCCTATTTTCGAACAAAATGGTTATATTTCAAAACTAGACTATTATGTTTGGGAAGAAGTATGTAAGTACCTTCATGAGCGTAGTAAGCATCACTTACCAATGATACCGGTATCAGTAAATGCTTCAAGACTTAGCTTGTATAATCCTAATTTAGATACATTGCTTACTGATTTGATTAAGAAATATAAAATTGATAAAAAATGGTTAAAGATTGAAATAACTGAAAGTGCTTATGTTGATAATCCACAACAATTACAAATGACAATTAATAGTCTTCAAAATCTTGGTTTTGAAGTATTAATGGATGATTTTGGTAGTGGCTATTCATCACTTAATATGTTAAAAGAAATTAACGTTGATGTATTAAAAATAGACATGGGCTTCATTCGTGGTTCTGTTGGTAACATTAAGGCTACCAATATCCTCCAAACAATTATTGAACTGGCCAAAAAGTTAAAAATGAATGTAGTTGCTGAGGGAGTTGAAACAGAAGAACAAGTAAAAATGTTAAGTAATATGGGCTGCGATGTTATTCAAGGTTTCTATTACTCTAAACCTTTACCTGTTGAAGATTTCAGCACATTTATTTCTAACTATTATTCAAAAGAAAAGAAATAATTGCTTTATATGCGCTTTCATTGCCAGAAACCTTGACAAAACAAAGATTGCGTGGTATAATACTTAAAAATAAAAATAGTTTTAGATAGAGGTAGCGATACGTCAAAGTAACAAAGGGAGCAGGCATGCTGAGAACTTTGTGAAAGGTAATTATCGCCGAACGGTTTGTTTAGGCATAAATAAATCGTGGGGTTATTGGGAACACCAATAACACTCCTGCTTTTATGAGCAGAGGCGCTTGATAATTTTTTGTGATTTCAAAGCGTCTAATGACGCTTTTTATTTTTAATATTTTAAAGGAGAATAATATGAAAAATTTATTAAAAGGTTTATGTATTTGTTTATTAGTTTTTGGAGGTTCATTATTATTAACTAGTTGTAAGAATGAGGTAAAGTTCGATGAAAGTAAGAAGACTTTGATTGTTGGATTGGAGTGCGATTATCCACCATTTAACTGGTTAGAAACAGCGGATACAGATAGTAATGTCCCTGTAAATGGTCAAAATGGAATGTACGCTGAAGGTTACGATATTCAAATGGCGAAGCTAATTTGTGCAGAATTAGGTTATGAGCTTGTCATTGAAATGACCGATTGGAAGAGTTTGCCAACTGCGTTAAAAGTTGGTAAGATTGATGCCATTATTGCTGGTATGAGTCCTACGGAAGAACGGAAAGAAGCAATAAGCTTTACAAATGATTATTATCGTTCAACTCATGTTGTTTTAGTTGATGGAAACGGTTCATATAAAGATGCTAAGACTTTTGCTGATTTCTCAGGTGCTAAAGTAATGGGGCAAGCAGATACTACATATGAAAAACTTGCTAATCAACTTGTTGAAAAATGTGGTAGTGCAACAGAAGTTAACCCTCTAAAGAGCGTACCTGAAATAATTTTTGCATTAAATACTGGTGTTGTTGATGTAACAATCTTAGAAGAACCGGTTGCTAAAGGTTTAGTTAGAGCTTATCCCAATCTAAAATATTTCACTTTGGACACTCCATTTGAAATAGAAGAAGCTGATGCAGTTGTTTCAATTGGTTTACGCCATATTGATACCGAATTATTAGCCGATATTAATGCTGCTCTTGCTAAGATTTCTACAGAAACTCGCAATGCACTAATGGAAAATGCGGTTGCTAGCCAAGAAAACGAGTAATGTATGGCTAGTTCATTAGTATTAGCCAATTCCTTCTTTGGTAAATTGATTAATCCCTTTGTTGTAATTATTCGTGATTGGTGGCAATTAATCTTACAAGGTATTGGTATAACAATTCTTTTATCAATAGTAGGAACGGTTGTTGGATTACTACTTGCACTAGTTTTTGGCACAATTCGTGTTCAAACAGTTAATGCCCAAGATAGTGGCATAATGCGAGTAGTAAAAAAAATTGGGCGGACAATTGTAAAAGTTTATGTAACTGTGATTCGTGGTACACCTATGATTCTACAGGCGACTATTTTCTACTATGGTTTCTACAGTATAGGTTTACAGTGGAGTGCACTTGCTGCCGGTTTATTTACAGTATCAATTAATACAACTGCTTATTTAACCGAAGTTATTAGAGGTGGTTTGCAATCAGTGGATATAGGCCAAATGGAAGCAGCACGTAGTATGGGAATGCGACAATCACAAGCCATGCGCCTTGTTGTTTTCCCCCAAGCATTGAAAAACTCAATGGCAGCCATTGGTAACGAGTTTATCATTAATATTAAAGACACGGCGGTTCTTAGTACAATTACGATTGTTGACCTGTTTGCAGCGACATCGAAAGCTGGCGGGAAGACTTTATTCCAACTAGAAAGTATGTTGATTGCAGCGGCTATCTATTTATTGCTAACTTTCTCATTATCAAAGATCTTAATGGCTATAGAAAAGAAGATTGGTGCTCCTGTTAAGGAAATCACTAGTTCTAATTAGGTGAAAAGTATGGAAACAATCTTAAGTATTAGAAATTTAAAAAAATCATTTGATAATGAAGAAGTTCTAAAAGATGTTAGTTTAGATGTTCATGAAGGTGAAGTTATTAGTATAATAGGTTCATCAGGTTCCGGCAAATCAACACTTTTACGCTGTATTAATATGTTAGCTACAGCAGATGGTGGCGAAATCTACTATCGTGGTAAAGATGTATTAAAAAATGAAATAAGTATTAATGAACTTCGGACAAAAGTTGGTATGGTCTTCCAGTCATTTAATCTGTTTAATAATATGACAGTTATTAAAAATTGTACTGTTGGCCCTATGAAAGTTCTAAAGATGAACAAAGCTGATGCAACTGAACGAGCAATGGAACTTTTAAAACTTGTTGGTATGTTAGAATATGCTAATCAACCAGTTCAGACCCTATCAGGTGGTCAGAAGCAAAGGGTCGCTATAGCCCGTTGCTTAGCGATGAATCCTGACGTTGTATTATTCGATGAACCAACTAGTGCACTTGATCCTGAGATGGTTGGTGAAGTTCTGGATGTTATGAAAAGCTTAGCAGCACGTGGTACAACAATGGTTGTAGTTACCCACGAAATGAAATTTGCAGAAGAAGTGTCTACCGAAGTAGTCTTTATGGATGATGGTTACATCATTGAAAAAGGTGCACCAAAGCAATTATTTAGTAATCCTACACAAGAAAGAACAAAAGAATTCTTAAAAAGATATCTATAAAAAACGAAAAAAATGTCAAAGTAAACGTTTTCTTTGAAAAAACACTTGCATTATGGAAAAGATGAGCGTATAATGGGAGTAGTATAATAAAGGAGGTTATTGCGATGTTTAATCAAATAACTAATACTCAATCTTATTATTACTATTATTACTTGCCAAGCGAAAGTCGTGCTTAGACCATCTCTTGGACTTTTCCTTTGAAAAGTTTAGCGAGTTGTTACACGATAGTATCGCACTATAAGTAATAACTCGTAAGATTAAGTAAGATTAATTTTGAATTTGAGTGTTATTACTTATAGTGATATGAGTAATAACACTTTTTATTTTGAAAAATTAATGGAGGAAATTATGAAAAAGATTTTAAAAAGTTTGTTTGTTGTTGTTATGCTAATGGTAACTGTGTTATCACTAACAAGTTGTAAAAATGATGTAACGCAAGTTGGTATTTTAAAACTTGCGACTCATTCTGCCTTAGATGCTGCAGAAGCTGGCATTGTTGAAGGATTAAGAGAGAATGGTTTCGTTGACGGCGAGAACATTAATATTAGATATCAAAACCCTCAAGGTGACCCATCTAATCTAGCGCTTGCTGCGGAAACACTAGTAAAGAAATGTGATATTATTTTTGTTATTGCGACTCCTGCTGCGATTACTTTGAAAGCTGAAATGGAAAATCAAGGTCGTGATATTCCAATTATCTTTACAGCGGTAACTGATGCAGTAGAAGCTGGTTTAGTTGCATCTAATGAAAAACCTGGTGGCAATATTACTGGTACACATGATATGAATCCAGTTGCTGATCAAATCGATTTAGCAAAAGAGCTAAATCCAAGTATTAAAAAGATTGGTACAATTTATACATCTAGTGAAGTAAATTCGAAAGTGCAAATTGATATTGCAATTGAACATGCTGAGTCAATTGGTTTAGCCGTAGAAGAAGCTACTATTAATACTGTTAATGATATTCAAGATGTAATTCAGTCATTAGTAAATAAAGGTATTGAAGCATTATATATTCCTACTGATAATACTTTGTCAGCAGCTATGTCAGCAGTTGAACCAATTCTTCGACAAGCTGGTATTCCATCAATTTGTGGTGAAGCAGGTATGGTTCATAATGGTGGAACAGTTACTTATGGAATTGACTATCATGCACTTGGTAAATTAACAGGTAGTATGGGTTCAAAAATTTTAAAAGGTGAAGCAACTTGTGCAGATACACCGGTTGTAACTTGCCCTTTTGAAGATATTCAATTATCAGTAAATAAAAAAGCTGCTTTACAAGCCGGCATTACAATTCCGGAAGCATTACTAAATAAGGCCGATGAAGTGATAGAATAATGTTTATAGTTGAGATTTTAAAGTCAGCCTTAGAGAATGGCTTAATATGGTGCTTGCTGGCTTTAGGAGTATATATTTCATATCGGGTACTTGATGTTGCTGATTTAACAGTAGAAGGAACATTCCCTTTTGGTGCATGTCTAGCTGCCTTATTAATCTTTGTTGGCATTTCACCAATTGTTGCTACCGTATTAGCAGTTATTGGTGGTGTCTTGGCAGGTATTATTACAGGCCTTTTGCATACAAAGCTTAAAATTCCTGCAATCTTGGCAGGTATTATATCGATGACTGGATTATATTCCATTAATCTATTTGTCCTTGGTTTAAGTAATGGTTTTGGAAAAACACTAGCTAACTTAACATTTAAAAAGACGATTTTTTCAGGCTTTACTAGCTTTTTAAACAATCTTACTAGTAACACTAATACTATCTTTTGGAATTATTTCGGAAGAGTATCCATAATCATTATCATTATTTTAGCTGTTTTCTTCTTATTATATTGGTTCTTTGGTACGGAAATTGGTATGGGAGTTCGGGCTACCGGAATTAACCAAAAAATGGCACGAGCACAAGGTATCAATACTGGGAAAATGATTATTTTAGGTTTAGCAATTGCTAATGGTTTAGTTGCCCTAGGAGGAGCATTATTTGCTCAAAAAATGTCAAGTGCGAATGTCGAGATGGGAAGAGGTTCTATAGTTATTGGCTTGGCATCAATCATTATTGGTGAAGTTCTCTTTGGTAAACGCGATTTCTTACGGTCTACCATCTCAGTTATTATAGGTAGTATTTGCTATCAGTTATTAAAAATGATTGCCATTGAACTTGAAGTTCTTGATTTCTTGAATTTAGTAATAGCAATTATTATTACCTTTATTTTAGCCCTTCCTCTATTAAAAACATATTTACTGAGTAAGAAAGAAAAGAAGGTGGCATAATGAACACTTTACTAGAAATAAATGATTTAGCAATTACCTTTAATAAAGAACAAACTATTGAAAATCATAAAACAGCTATTAATCATATTAATTTAAAGATTGCTGAAGGTGATTTTGTTACTGTAATTGGTGGCAACGGATCTGGGAAGAGTACACTGATGAATTTAATTTGTGGCGTTAATCAACCTGATTGTGGTAATATTCTTATTGATGGGCAAGATATAACGAAACTAACGGAAAATAAGCGGGCTGTTTACTTTGGACGTGTATTTCAAGACCCGAATATGGGAACTGCTGGTAATATGTCTATTTTAGAAAATTTAGAAATTGCTGCCCGTAGAGGCAAACCTAATAAATTGCGTTGGGGTTTTCACAAAGAAAAACTTGCTCAATATAAGAATGCACTTGAGAGACTAGATTTAGGTTTAGAGCAAAGATTGACGCAAAAGGTGGGCTTACTTTCTGGTGGTCAGCGCCAAGCGGTAACTTTGATAATGTCAACTTTAGTAAAACCGCGGTTATTACTACTTGATGAACATACAGCTGCTTTAGACCCTAAGACGGCCAAAAAGGTATTAGAACTTACTAATGAGATAATCACCGAGGAGCAGTTAACAGCAATCATGATTACGCATAATATGCGAGATGCCATCAAATACGGTAATCGCTTATTAATGTTTAATGAAGGCAAGATTATTTTAGATATTGCTGGTGAGGATAAACGTAACCTAACAGTTGAGAAATTACTATCCTTATTTGAAAATTATGGTGATATTGAACTTAATGATAAAATGTTCTTATCGAAAAACTAAGCCCTTTGGGGCTTTTTTTTGGCAAATTGAAGTGTTTTACTTGACAAAGTAATTAAGAAGTAGTATATTGTATGAGTGTATGCACATATGAGCATATATTCATATGAAAGAAGGTATATCTATGGAAGAAAAAAGCGAAGAAATGCTTAAAATATCTGATGAACATTTAGTAATGTTGACAGATTTCTTTAAAACATTAGCTGATCCAACCCGTATGAAAATAATATACGCGCTATCCCAAAAGGAGATGTGCGTTCAGGAGATTGCTGACGCTGTTGAAATGACGCAAACATCAATTTCTTATCAACTACGAATTCTTCGTAGTATGAAATTAGTACGATATGAGAAGAAAGGACAGCGAGTTATTTATACACTTGATGATGATCATGTAAGTGATATTATTCATAATACAATAACTCATATGGAACACAACTAATGAAAAGACGAATTCATTTAGAAAGTTTGAGTTGTACAAACTGCGCTAGTTTGTTAGCAACAAACTTACAAAAACTTGATTTTATTAAAGAAGTTAGTATCAATTATGATACCAAAGATTTATTAATTATAGGTAATCGTAACATGAGTGATACTGAGGTAGATTTAGTAATTAAAACGGTAACTGCTTTAAGTCACTGTGCTAAACATGATCATGGTGAAGAGGTTACTGAAGAATTTAAGTTTGCTAATATTGATTGCCCTAATTGTGCAATGAAGGTTGAAGAAGCCTTAAATAAAAATACCGATATCATTAATGCTCGTGTTAGCTTTTTGAATAAAAAGATTTTAATCACCCATTTAAACAACGTTGAAGTTTTTGATACAGTAAGTAGTATAGTAGCAAAAGTCGAAGATAATGCAGTTGTCATAAAGAGTGATACACCTAGTGAAGTGTCTAAACATAATGATAGTGACTATAATCATATCTATGAAGTAGGTAATCATTCGTGTTCTCATGATCATTCGTGTTCTCATGATCATTCGTGTGATTGTGATCACGACCATGACCATGACCATAGCCACTTAGAACAATTTGCCCATGATCATAGTTGTAATTGTCAAGAATGTCATGATAAAAAAGAAGTAAGAACGAAGAAACAACTTAAGATTTGGTCAATTATAAAGATTAGTTTAGCGGCTTGCTTGTTTGTGATGGCACTAGTCCTTGAGTATTTAGTAAAAACACCAGCTGATTATGAAATTACTAGACGAATTCTTTATGTTGCTTGTTATATTCTAATTAGTTATAAACTTTACATCAGTGCCTTTAAGCGAATTATTAGGGGGCAAATATTTGATGAGAATCTATTGATGATAATTGCATCGCTAGGTGCTATTATTGTTCATGAAGAATTTGAAGCTATTATGGTAATTGTGTTATTTACGGTTGGTGAGATATTACAAGATCGTGCTTCGGCTAAAAGTCGTAATGCGATTAAAGACTTAATGGATATTAAGGTTGATGTTGCTTGCTTAGAAACCGGCGAGATAATTGATGTAAAAGAAGTAGTAGCTGGTCAAAATATTATTGTAAAAGTGGGCGAACGGATTCCACTTGATGGTTATGTTGTTGAAGGAACAACAACAGTTGATATGAAAGCACTGACCGGTGAATCAATGCCTGTAAGAGTTGCTAATAATGATGAGGTATTGTCTGGTAGCATTAATTTATCGGATGTTATTAAAGTTTGTGTTACAAAGACTGATAGTGAATCAACTGTTACCAAAGTATTGAAATTAGTAGAAGATGCAAGTGATCGGAAATCCAATACCGAAAAGTTTATTACCAAGTTTGCAAAATGGTATACACCTGCTGTGGTTATCATCGCGGCGTTAATCTTCTTTATCCCTATTATCTTTTTTGAAAATGCTGAAGTTGTTGATTATTTGCATAGAGCATGCGTATTTTTAGTTATTTCTTGCCCTTGCTCATTAATTATCTCAATTCCGCTTGGCTATTTTGGGGGAATGGGTGTTTCTTCTAAAAATGGTATTCTAATTAAAGGTGGTAATTACTTAGAAGGATTAAATAAATTATCAGCGGTTGTCTTCGATAAAACAGGGACGCTTACAAGAGGTAATTTTAAAGTTCTTTGTGTTGAAACTGCCGGTAAACTTTCAAAAGAAGAAATTATGGAAATCGCAGCCCATGTTGAATATTTCTCAACTCACCCTATTGCTAAAAGTATTGTCGATGAATATGGACGCATTGTTAATAAAAATCGCGTTGAGAATGTTCGTGACCACCCCGGTCTAGGACTAGAAGCAAACTTTGATGGTGAAAAAGTAATTATCGGTAATTACAATTTAATGAATCTTTTTGGGATTTCTTACGAAGTTCCTAACGAAATAGGTACAGTTGTCTATGTTGCTAATGATCATGAACTGCTAGGTGTTATTGTAATTGGTGATGAACTTCGCAGTGAAGCATATTGGTTAATTGAAACACTTAAGAAACAAGGAATCAAAACAATTATGATGACTGGTGACAATGATGTAACAGCACAAGCAGTTGCTAAAGAACTAGCTTTAGATGCTTGTTATAGTAAGCTATTACCTCATCAAAAGATGAGTAAACTTGAAGAGATTATTAAAAATAAACCAAAGAAAACCGGAGTAGCCTATGTTGGCGATGGCATCAATGATACAGCCTCAATTAAGCGTTCGGATATAGGTATTGCCCTTGGTGGTATTGCAAGTGATGCTTCTATAGAAGCTGCAGATGTCGTTATCATGAACGATGATTTAGGTAAGATTGATGATGCAATTAAGATTGCTAAATATACTAGGAAGATTGTTATTCAAAATATTGTTTTGTCACTCATTATTAAACTAATTGCCTTAATAGGTGGTGCTATTGGTATCTTAGGGGCATTCGGTATGATTATTGCTGTGTTTGCTGATGTTGGTGTTTGTCTGATGGCTATCTTAAATACCCTTCGGATAATCGGTAAGAAAGAGTTTTAATACTAATAACTTGCTCTTTTTATCAATATGTTGTATAATATATGAAACGGAGGTATTATATGAAAGGTTACATTAAGTGGCTTAACGGCTTACCAAGATTTTTAAAAGTTATTTTTGCTATTCCTTGCATTCACATTTTTTGGGATTTATATCGCATTTTTAAAGCAATTAGTAGTAAAAATGTATTACAACTTGTACTAGCAATAGTATTACTATTCGTTGGTTTTGCTGTGGCTATTCTTGACATTATTACGCTTATATTAAGCAATAGAGTTATTTGGTTTGATTAAGAGAATATTGTGGGCAACCACAATATTTTTTCTAAGGAGGTACTATGAAAATTGTCACACGTAATCATAAATTAGAAGGTGTTATTGGTTGCATAATTGGCATAATATTTATTGTTTTTAATAAAGGAATGGTTGACATTATTTCCATCATTATTGGTTTGGGCTTGTCAATTGTTTATATTATTAGCGCAACGATGTGGTTTAGGGTATATAGTGTCGATAAAAGCAGGGCCAGTTTGTTTAATTTTATTAAAGCAATTGTTCTTGCTGTTATAGGTATTTATGTTTTATTCTTTAATCCAAACATTATCAGCACAATTTTAGGTGTTGTAGTATTAGTCATATTATTAATTAGCTTGTTTAGTGCATCCAATAAATTGCAACAATTTCAAGATGATTTGTTGAAATATATTATTGCTGCTATCTTAATACTATTTGGTTTCCAAGGTATTATGACAATAGTTATTTATGTAATTGGCGCTCTCGCAATTATTTATGGTTTATTTAAGATCTTTTTCATTAAAAATACCACTATTGAGTATCCGAGTTATCATCCTGAGGAGCAACCAAAAGTAGATGAGAATATAATTGATGTTGATTACACGGAAGAAAAAGATGAAAAGAAATAAGTTTAATCATATTTATGTTGAAATAACTAATAATTGTAATCTTCAATGCCCTTTTTGTAGTATTGATAAAAGATTAAAACAGGTGATGTCGCTTAGTGATTTTGAACGAATATGTGAGGCGATTAAACCCTACACGACAAGTATATATTTGCACGTTAAAGGAGAACCATTAATTCATCCAAATTTTTCTGATATTTTGAAGATTTCAGAAAAACATGGGTTGACTGTAAAGTTGACTACCAATGGCACTTTGCTTTCCGAAAAAGGTTCAATTATTCTTGCTTCACCTATTATAAAACGACTTAACATATCACTTCAAGCCCTCATAACAATGACCCATTTTGAGCGTCTTGTTTATCTAGATGATTTGCGCAAATTTCTTTGTACAGCATCTCTACAAGGAACATTTAGTATTTCTCTCAGACTTTGGAATGACGAAAAACAAACAGATATTATTGAGTTGAATGGCCATATTAGGGATTATTTCCGAACTAATTTTCACTGTGATGACTGGCAAAATGGTCAAATGCTTATACCTCATGTTTATCTTTCAAAAGAGGATGAGTTTGTATGGCCTGAACAAAATATTAGTATAAATGAGGCTGCCTTTAAATGTTTGGGTGGAAAAACTCATTTAGCAATATTAGTGGATGGAACGGTTACTTTGTGTTGCTTAGACGCAACTGGTGCCACTAAAATAGGCAATGTTTTTGCAGAATCATTTGAGAAAATAATTAATTCTGAACCATACCAAAGTGCTTTAGTGAATTTTACTAAGCATGAAGCATTTTTTGAAGTATGTAAAAAATGTACATATCGCAATCGATTTGTGGAATAACAGTATTTTGAATACTGTTTTTTTCTTTTTCATTTTAAAATTAATTAAAATATGATATAATAGCTAAGAAGAGAGGAGCTAATAATCATGAAGATAAAGGTTGATGAGATTCAAACGCAAGATGATGTTGAAATAATTATTAGATGTCCTCACAAGAATGAGGAAATAGACCGTCTAGTTGATGTGATTAATGCACAATTTATTAGCATTCTCGGTAAACTAGATGGTGAGCAAGTAGTTATTAAGTTAAGTGATATTTATTATTTCGAAGCAGTGGAAAATCATGTTTTTGCATACACCGCCCAAGCTGTTTATGAGATTTCGTATAAAATTCAAGAACTATGTGAGTTGTTACTGCGAACTTCCTTTACGCAGATTTCGCGCACTATCATTTTAAGTGTTAATAAGATTAAAAAAGTCCACCCATTAGTAAATGGACGGATTATGGCTGTTTTGGATAATGGAGAAAAAATAATTATTACCCGTTTTTATGCAAGCAGTTTTAAAAATAAGTTAAGAGAGCAGGTGAAAAAATGAAGAAAAAGTTAAACATTATTCGTAGTATGTTTGTAACTTTTAGTATTGTATTTGCTTCAACGATGGTGTCTTACATGATTATTGATTATGGTGTCTTTGGTCAACATAATATTCGTTTTGGCAATATTTTACTTATCTGTTTTTATATTGTTATTATCAGTGTTCTACTTAACCTTTTTTATCGGATTAATAAGGTTACTCTTATTACCCAAATAGTTGTTACTTACTTAACGATTCTCTTCCTAATTTACCTGGTTGGTTTTACTAGTGGCTGGTTCCCCCGTAATAATTTACACTTTTTACTAATTTCACTTGCAATTAATGTCGTTGGTTTTATTGTTTTAGCATTAGTTCTATTGCTAAGAAGAAACCGTGAATCTCGCAAATTGAATGAAGATTTAGCAAAGTATAAGGAGCACGATCAAAATGAAAAAGAATAAGTGTATCCTAATATTGTTGCTTACGTTTTTGTGTTTATTAGTGTTGCCAGTGGGAATAGATGCTGAAGAGGAATGGGAACTGCACAATTTTACTATGGATGTTAGTAAAACAATCGGGGGCAGCACCACTCAACTTGCTATGACTTGGTCAACCTATGTTGAACTAGATTCATTAGAAATAGTAGTTGTACTTGCTGATGGTGCTAAAGAATATCCATTTAATTGGAGCCGTTTAGATGGAACTAAAAATACCAATTGTACTTGGGTTCATACTGAAGTTCTTGATGTTGAAACGAACGAATATGATTATTTTCTTGAGTTTGATGTAGAAAGCGGGCGTGTAGGCAATTTTTATCTAAAATTATACTATGCGTTTGCTGATAGCCCTGTCACAAAAGAAAACATTGTTTATGTAGCGACCGGTAATCAGTATGTTAAGAAGGAAGTTTTTACTAAAAACGCCGCAATGTTTGTTGGTGTAGTTGCTAGTTGTACCTCTATTATTGCGACATACTTTATCTTAAATGCTAGTACTAATAATGAAAGTGAAGAAGAAAAAGATTATGAATAATGTGAAAGCATATCTCGAAGATTATCATTATATTAAATTATTAATTCCCAATGCTGTATTTGCTCTAGTTGACTTGAATAATCTTTATTTAATTGGCAATAAGAGTAAGATAAAACTTTATGTTTATAAAAAAGATGATGCAGACGGTGTTATTCATCTTCACACAGCTTTCCGTGGTCGCATTCGCCTTCATATTGATTATGTTGTTAGTTTAAATAATATTGATAATGTTCACTTAGATTTAGGTAAGATAATTCGGAGCCCCCGTTTTGATATTGAATATAATTATACAGGGCCTTTAGGAATTGAATATTCACCGACTAGTACAACCTTTCGAGTTTGGTCGCCAGTTGCTAAAGAGATTGAACTTTGTTTAACTTTGCCAGAAAAAGCGACTGAAAGCATCCATTTTGAATATAAGAATAAGGGTTTATGGGAAATTGAAGTAGCCGGCGATTTAGAATGTGCTCAGTATTATTATGAGGTTCGTATCAATGGTGAAAAGAAGCGTTGCTTAGATCCATATGCGGTATCATCAAATGCCAATAGTGAATTTAATTATGTAATAGATATGGGAAAAACGTATCAATTTAAACATAAAACACCGAAATTTTCGGGTAATTATACTGATGCTGTTATTTACGAACTTAATCTAAGAGATTTTTCAGCAAATCGTCTTACTAGTCAGAGTTATTACTTAGCTGCTTTAGATAGTAGATTTACCAAGAATAATCAGCCGGCAGGTTTAGATTATCTAAAGGATTTAGGTATTACCCATCTTCAATTAATGCCAATTAATGCTTTTGGTGGAGTAGATGAGAATAATCCCGATACAATGTACAATTGGGGTTATAACCCAGTTGAATATAACGTTCCAAGTGGTTGGTATGCAAGTGATCCTAATGATCCTTATGCTAGAATCAATGAATTAAAACAAATGGTAGATGGGATCCATCAAAAAGGTTTGCTAGTGAATATGGATGTTGTTTATAATCATGTTTATCACCATGAGACTTTTCCCTTTAATATTCTTGTACCGGGATATTGCTACCGGACGGATGGCCGAGGATATATGACCAATGGCTCTGGCTGTGGCAATGATTTAGCGACTGAAAGAGTGATGATGCGTCGTTTTATTAATGATTCGATTCTACACTGGATGTTTAATTATAGTATTGATGGTTTCCGCTTTGACTTAATGGGGTTGATTGATTATGAAACAATGAATAAAATAGTCGAAGTTGCTAAAAATGTCCAACCAAATACAATGATTTATGGCGAAGGATGGGATATTCCAACTGGTATTCCTGCTAATAAATGTGCTACTAGTAATAATTTTTGGGCTGTACCTGAAATAGCATTTTTCAATGATACTTTCCGAAATACAATTAAGGGTAGCCCATTTGAAAGCAGAAATGGTTTCGTAGGTGGTGGCCATCCGGATATTTACACGATGAGTCATATTTTGAAAGGTTCTGCTTCTAATGAATTTCTTTATAGTAGTGCCGAACAAAGCATTAACTATGTAGAATGCCATGATAATTACACGCTGATTGACCAACTGAAAAAGAATAACCCAATGATGACTAGCGAAGAACTACATGATCAAGCGTCACTAGGTATCGCAATTGTTATTCTTTCAGCGGGAGTTCCGTTCATTCACGCAGGTCAAGAACTTTTTCGTTCAAAACAAGGTTATGATAACTCGTATAACTTAGGCGATGGGGTTAATCAAATTAATTTTGAAGATATTGATCAATATCAAGATAATCTGAAAATGATTAAGACACTACTTGCTATTCGGCGAGAATATCCACCTTTACGTCTTGCTGATCCTTATTTAATTGATAAAATGTATACTTTTGATGTCCGTCAAACAGCATCAATTAGTTATACTATAAAAGGTGAACCAAATCTCAAGATTATTATTAAGAATAATTATCAAGAGGAAGCTTTGTATTTTGCACCGGGAACTACACTTATCTTTAATGGTAAGGAAAAAGTAAATCAAGCAATTGATACCCTTATTATCGCTAAACCTGGTGTTTATATCATTAATAAAGGTTGTTAAATATTAAAATAAAAAAAGGTGCAGACTATTTTGGTCTGCGCCTTTTGAAGTTAATTTGCTATAAAGCGTCTCTCTCGCTAATTACATCAATAATCTTTTGCGACATTATCTTATATAATGGGAAGAATAACGCCGCAGCGATAATAACCACTAAGAATAAGATAAGGGCAATTGGTGAAGTAGCTGTCATCATGTACATCGATAAATGAATTAAGTTTAATTCATCCATAACAGTACTATTGAAGACAGTTAAGGCATATTTGCCAACAATTAAGGCAATTGCGTAAGAGAAGATGCAAATGAAGACAGTTTGAATAATAAAGATTAAAGAAACCTTGAAACCACTTAGACCGATTGAACGGAAAATACCGATTTCTTTTTTGGAATCAACTATTTCCAAAGTAATGATTGTCCATAAGATACCAATACTGAAAATGGCAAATACAAATAAGCCGACTTTTGATAACAAATCAACAAATGGGTCAATTGTATAAGTGTCAATATCGTTTTTATAATCCCAAACATCGAGAATGTAACCATTACGATAAGCGGTCTTAAATAATGAATATGCTGTTTCTTCGTTAGCAGGTAATTCAGCTAATAAGAATTCGGTTTGATCATTGAAGTGATCATAAATTTTGCGTAATCCGTTTTCGCTCATATTAATTGTTGAATTAACTTCGGTAAGACCAACAATTCGATAAGTGTTTTTAACACTTTCATTAGTAGCTTGATTAACAATTTCGAGAGTTAATTCTGCGTTTCGAATTCGATATCGGAAAGTGTTATTTAAATTATTAGCACTAGCGACATCTAAGACATAATCAGGGAAAAGTTCTTTAGCTAGTTCTAGTGGAATAACGATTTCATCATCATTTACTGGTTGTAAACCGGCATCTCTAATACTAACACTAGATGATCCCCACCCTTGTAGTTGTAGTTTTATTAGATTAGCTTTATCTTTAGTTAAAACATAATCATTAATAGCTGTGGTTACGACTTTGTCAGTTGAAGGTGTACCATCCCAATTTGGTCTTGGAGTAATTGTAACATTTGTATTAGCATAGTAATTATTTAACTTGACAAGAGTAGGAATATTAGCTTTACGTTCAAGATTAAAATCATCTTCTAGCAAATAGATGGCATTCATCATTTTGTAATCATTAAAATAAGGGTAATTTACTTTGTAGCTAGCGTCAATTGTTTTTGACTTTGAGAAGTCAGTCCATTTCAAGTAACTAGTTTTAAGAACACCAACTATTTTGTATTCATGGCCAGATGCTAAACGAAGATATTTACCAATGTAATCACTCGCAGTACCATCACTGTCATACATATTGAAGTAGTCAAACATAGCAGTTAAATAATCGGTCACGAGAATTTCTCTATTTCCCACAATCGGTAAGCGACCAGCTAATAGGTTATAGTCGTTGGTTGAATCATATTTTACAATGTATTCAATGGTACCTTTATAGTAATTGTCGCCACGTTCATCGTCAAGACCAACAATGTCAATATCAGCTGTTTGATAATGATGAACGGTAAGGTTAGGATTGCTATCTTTGATCTTTTGATAAGAATCAAGTGGTAATGAATTACCAATATAATCATCATAGAAGCTAGTTTTAATGTAATCATCTGGTAAATTAGTCTTAGCTAAAATATCAACATAATTATTATCATTAACAATTGATGTATAAATGTTTTGTCTTAATTTGTCACCTCTTAGTTCGAGTGTGAAAGATAAGAAGGCAAGTGATAAAGCACAAATAAGGGTCATTATCATAAAACGGAATTTTTTCTTCCATACGTTCTTTAGTGACAATTTAAGGCTTGTTTTAAGCGGAACACGCGCTTTCTTGAGTTCTAATTGATTATTAAGTGTTGTGCAGAAATTTGGGTTAGAGTCGCGCTCTAAGGCTCCATCATTAATGTGAATTACCCGGTCGCCAAACTTGTAAGCGGATTCTTCATCGTGGGATACAATAATAATTAAGCGATCTTGTGATAATTCTTTTAATAGGTTAAAAATAGTTTCGCCGGTTGTACTATCAAGGTTACCGGTAGGTTCATCAGCGATAATAAGTTTCGGATTTTTAATTAAAGCTCTTGCTACAGCAATTCTTTGGCGTTGGCCACCAGATAGTTGGTTGATTTTACGTTTTGATAGTTCAGTTAATCCGACTTTTTCTAAAATCTCGTTAACGGCTTTCTTTACTACCTTGCGTGGCAAATTTTGCATCTCTAGTGGTAAACTAATATTTTCATATAAGTTTAAGTCTTTTAGAATGTTGTATTCTTGGAAGACGAATCCTAAATAACTGTTTAGATAATCATTGAGTTCAGCTTTTGAGAACTCGTTTAAGTTACGTTCTTCAATTAATATTTCACCGCTATCAGGCTTATCAAGACCACCTAACATATTCAGAAGGGTTGATTTACCACAGCCAGATTGACCAAGAATAAATACTAAGCCTTTGTCAGGAAAAGTAATGCTTAAGTCTTTGATGGCATGAATTGATTCATTACCAGATTGATAATATTTGTTTATTTTATTTAATCTAATCATGCTAGCCTCCTAAACACTCTTGATAACATCCACTGGTTGCTTGCGACTGAGGTTGAAGAGTGGAATAATTACAGCTAGGGTTGGTACTAATGTAGCAATTGCGAGGACGGCTCCTACGCCGACTGCTGTCATCTTGATGATTGTTAAATTAACGGCTGATAAAGCAGTAAAGCGAATGTCAAGCACTATCAAGAATGCCATGACCGCAATAATTGCAAGCACGAAAGTAATAAGTCCCATTAAGATAACTTGGAAGAAGTAGATTAAGGAAATTCTAAACCCACTCAATCCTAAAGACATATAGATACCAATGTCGCGGGTACTATTTTTTATATTAATAATGATAAAGTTAAATATTAGAAGAACACTAAATAGTCCAAAGACAAAGAAGATACCAATGAATAACCAGAGGTTTTCATCAATAAAATTATCAACTAGCATAACTTTTTGGTAAGCTAGGTTATTAATATTAATATTGTTATCTGCCATATCTTGGTAATATTGAGAATTCTTAGTTACTATATCAGCAGTTGGTAAATCTTTGGTATCAGTTAAAAGAGTAACAAAGCCACCACCACCATATGTAGCACTTAGGAACTTACTGTAAAGATCAGTTTCATCTAAATCTGGTAGGTAAATTGCAACTTCATCAGTATCAATAACGTCAGTTATCCAGCATCCAAAAGATGCAGGAATTCTTCTAATAGCATTAAAGTAGTTATTGGAATAGATGTTACCAGTAACAAAATTACCGACTGTTTTTTCATAGGTAATTTCGTAGTATACTTTGTTAAATAACTCATCAACGGTTCCATCAATGCCGGAAATAGCTTTTAATAGTCCACTTGATACTGCGAGTTGGGTAGGTTGACCATCCTCAGGTTTAGTTGGTTCCTTTCCTAATTCAGCATGAGGAACATCAGGAGCTTTACTATAAGTTGTAAATAAGACATTTTCGATCATTCCGGTTTTATTCATAACATCGTAAATGATGTCATCATAAGAATAATCAATGTTTACATAAGAATAGAAAGTATTATAGTTATCATCACGCATAAAGATAGAATTGTAGAAAACAAGATTATCTTTGAACGCAGCAGATACTTTGGTGTCACTCATATCTCTTGTAAGAAAATCAGAATAATTGGTCTGGATGATACCAGTAATAATTAGATCATCATTGTAACCATCAAAGCTTAATCTTTGATTCAAAAGTTGATTGCGAGTTGTTACCTCTTCACCGAAGTAGTTTAATTGTAATAGATTATCGGCGATATAGTCGGTAATAGCAATTGCTGATGCACTAGCCGATAGACGACCTGCAATAATCGGGAATTGCGCCATTACTTGGGTGTCATAGAGGTGAACTCTTTGAATGTTGTTCATCCAAAAGCCATTTGGATCTTCACTGTCAGTGATTGGTAGGAAGTAATCCATTCCTTTTAGTAATCGGATTGTACTAGCTTCATCATTATTATATTTTGTTGTCATATTCATCACTTCGTAATCAAAGAAAGCGGTCGTTAAGGCGTTGCCACGTGACAAATAGTTTTTGCTAGTATTAATAACAAAGTTGCCATATTCTTGTTGATATTCAGTATAAGTTTTCGCGGTATCAGCCACGGATAGATTAACTACCACGCCAGCAAACGTTAAGGATAGGGTGAATAGTAAAATCATTACAATAAAACGTAGTTTGTTTTTAGCAATACTTTTTAAGGCTAAGTTCAAACTGGTTTTTAAAGGAACTTTTACAGGAGTAAGATCAAGTTGATCATCATCAATGTTATTAGTTCCGGTTTCACCGATTATTTCACCATCTTTTAGTTCAATAATACGATCGGCGTATTCTTTTGCTAGTTTATCATTGTGAGTAACAACTATAATCAAATGATCAACCGATAATTCTTTTAAGAGGTCCATAACCATTTTGCTGTTTTTGCTATCAAGGTTACCAGTTGGTTCATCAGCAATAATGACCCGGGGATTTTTAATTAATGCACGGGCGATGGCTACTCTTTGACGTTGGCCCCCCGATATTTCATTCATCATTCGGTTTTCTAGTCCAGTTAGACCGACCTTATCAATAATATCTTGAATTTTATAATGGTTTTCTTTTACTGATAAGTGTTGTAATTCGATACTTAAAGCAACATTCTCGTAAACACTTAGACCTTTTAGGACGTTAAATTCTTGGAAGACAAAGCCAATGTAAGTATTACGGTAAGTATTGTAATTACGTTTAGTGAAGTGGCTAGTATTGACATTGTCAATAATTAGTTCACCACTATCATAGCTATCAAGTCCACCAATAATATTTAGTAGAGTAGACTTACCACTACCACTTTTACCATGAACAAAGTGAATGCCTGAGTTGCCAAAGGTTATGTTAATATCTTTTAGAGCATGAAATTTTTCATTGCCTGACTTGTAGTATTTATTAAGATTAGTAATTTTTATCATGTTAGCCTCCTAGTAGAAGAGGAATGAGTATTCAGCAGGAAGGATGTAAACACCATCACTATCAATCAACGAATATTCACCTGTATAAATTCTTACCCGTGCAAGGGCAGTATTTGTGCTGTAATAAGGACTAATCTTGAAATCAGTCATTTCATAAGGAGTAGCATAGTGAGCTGAATCAAAGGTTTTGATATCATCTGGCATAATTATTTCGGCTTCTTCAAGCATTCCATCATAGATGTAGATAATATGCCAAGCACCAGCACCAGAGAAACGCATTCTAAGGCGGGCAACACCATCACAGAAGCTACCAAAGTAGAATAAACCTTCGCCATGGCCAGCCATTTCACGAGGAATAACAACAGAAAATTCACCATTAGTGTCTAAGTATTTATGAATCTTGTACGTACCATAACCTTCTTCGGTAAAGTAGTCAGCGACAACTGCAAGTGATTCTGAAAAATCTAAAGCAAAATCAAATGATAGAACTTGTCCTAAACTATTTGTTAATAATTCACCATTTTGATTAAGATAACTATACTTGTATACTACTGGATTTTGAGCATCATCAACAATTGTACCTACTCGTGCTAATCCGTCGTGATAATTTGCGAGAAAATCGGCAGTGCAGCCGTCAGTTATTGTGAATTCACCACTTTTGTTAATGAACCCATACTTTAGGTGCCCTTCAATAATATTACCAACAACAGCTATGCCGTCTGAAAAATCTTCAGCATAGTCAAATGTTTGTGTTAATGGTTCAAAGTCAGCATTTAAATAACTATATTTCTGGTTTATTTCATATCTTAGTAAACCATTTGCATAACTTGCGGAAGAAGTACTATCTTCGGAAAAAGTATATAATACCTGATTGTCGAGATTGATGATTTTTGTTACGCCATCATCATTGACAACTGCTTTACCATCACTGAATGGATAAGCTGCATTGTACGTTGGTGCTATAATCTCTAAACCAGTATTATCAATGTAACCATAATAGTATGTAACACCTATTTTTTTAGCAACAATTAGATAATCGCCAAAAGTTGGTACGATATAATCATATTCTGCTAAAGAAAAGGTTTCCATATTTTTGTTAATTAAGTACGGTACATCATCCTTGTATACAACAGCAAATGCACCATTAATGTAGTCTACTTTTTTACAACTAGTAAGTGTTAAGAGTAGAATTATTGTTAAAAAAAGTATTTTCTTATGCATATCATCACCTCATTTTATTATTATAACAAAATGATAACGTTTTTGCAAATAATTAACGTCCTAAATAGCACTAAAATTGGAGAAGAAAACTAATCTAAAACGAAAATGTAAGCACTTACAAAAAAATTATTAAAAATATGACATTATTAATCTCAATGTAGTATAATATATACGTTGAATTTATCAAGTACGGAGGTAATTATGAAAGAATATTCAGCAAGCCACATTAGAAATGTTGCAATTTTAGGGCATTTAGGAAGCGGCAAGACAAGTCTTTCTGAATCAATTCTTTTTGTCGGTAAGGCGATTGCGAAAAAAGGTGAAGTAGAGCGTAAAACAACAGTCTCTGATTACCTAGTTGAAGAACAAAATCGTCAAACTTCTTTATCAACTGCGTTATTACCAGTTGAATGGAACGGCCACAAGATTAATGTTTTAGATACTCCGGGTTCAGAAGAATTCGTGGGTGAAATTGATAACGATCTTTCAGTAGTTGAAGGTGCTATCATTTTAGTAGATGCTACTAAAGGCGTTGAAGTAGGGACTGAACGTGTTTGGGACGAAGTAAGATCTCGTAACATTCCTACAATTGTATTTGTAAATAAAATTGACAAGGAAAACGTCAAGATTGATCAAGTTATGAAATCAATTAAAGAACGTTTAGATGCTAAGTGCATTCCATTATGTTATCCAATCGGTCATGATGCTAGCTTTAATGGATATGTTGATGCTGTTCACAAAGTAGCAAGAACTTTAAGTGGTGAAAAACCATTAGAAGGTGCTAATGCTGACCAAGTTGAAGAGATGAACATGACAATTAATGAAGCGGTTGCTGAAACTAGCGAAGAATTATTAGAAAAATTCTTTGGTGGTGAAGAGTTAACTGCAGATGAAGTAAAAACTGGTTTACGCGTTGGTACTGCTAAATGTGAAATATTCCCAGTTTTAGTAGGTGCATCAACAAAGGATATTGGCGTTGATAATTTACTATCAATGATTTGTGAATTATTACCATCATTTGCTGACAAGGGCGAAGTTAAAGGAACTAATCCAAAGACAGATGCTCCAATGAGTCGCAAAGCTAGTGACGCTGAGCCATTTGCTGCTTACATTTTTAAAACATTAGTAGACCCATTCCTTGGCACCATTAATTTCTTCAAGGTATTATCAGGTACTACTAAAGATTTAGCTGAATTATATGTAGCAAATACTGATGCTGTTATTAAGCCTGGTCAAATTATTGCCTTAATGGGTAAAAACCAAATTAATGTCGATGTATTAAAAGCAGGTGACATTGGCGCAATGACAAAAGCATCTGATTTAGCAACTGGTTATACTATTTGTGATAAGAAAGCTCCATTCTTATATCCTAAGACAGAACTTCCTACTCCTATTTTATATGTAGCCATTGCTGCGAAAACTAAACAAGATGAAGATAAGATCTCAAGTGCTCTTCAAAAGTTAAACGCCGAAGATCCATCATTTGAAATTAAACGTAATCCTGAAACTTCTCAATTATTAATTGGTGGTCAAGGTATGACTCACATTGGTTATATTTTAGAGAAGATGAAGAATATGTTTAAGGTTGATGTAGATATTACTGATCAAAAGATTGTTTATCGTGAAACAATCCGTAAGAAAGGTGAAGCACAAGGCCGTCATAAAAAACAATCAGGTGGAGCTGGCCAATTTGGTGATGTATGGATTCGTTTCGAACCATGTGATGCCCCATTTGAATTTGCTTCTGAAGTAGTTGGTGGAGCTGTTCCAAAGAACTATTTCCCAGCTGTTGAAAAAGGGTTACAAGAATGTCTTGAACATGGTCCGTTAGCTGGTTTCCCGGTTATTGGTGTTAGAGCTGTATTATTCTTTGGTTCTTATCATCCAGTTGATTCTAATGAAATTTCCTTCAAACTTGCTGCTGCTTTAGCATTTAAAGAAGCTTGTAAGATAATTAAACCGACTATTCTTGAACCAGTTATGGAAGTGCGTGTTACAGTTGACAATGATTTCGTTGGTGACGTAATGGGAGATATGAACAAACGTCGTGGTCAAGTATTAGGTGTTGAACCACTTCCAGGTGGTAAGCAATGTGTAGTTGCTCAAGTTCCAGAAGCAGAAATCACTAAGTATGCAATTGACTTAAAGGCAATGACCCAAGCAAGTGGTCGTTTCACACGTAAGTTTATTCGCTATGATGATGTCCCTGAACAATTAGTAGCAAAGATTATTGCTGATTATAAGAAGGACAATAACTAATTAATAGCATTCGAGGCACAGAAATTCTGTGCCTTTTTGTATAAAAAAAAGCAGCTTTGTTAACTGCTTAATTCGTCAAATTTTTGTTATTATTGACTATTTTAATAAAATAATCAAAGATTATTTCACTCTCAGGCGTCTGGTAGCGCTCTGGATGCCATTGAACCCCGATAATTGGTAATGTTTCATGTTCAATCGCTTCTATCGTATCTTGGTATTTGAAAATGACCTGGAAGCCATTTGGTACAATGTTTACTGCTTGATGATGATAGGAATTGACCATAAAATGTTCAGGTAATAAACTAGTAAAAGGAGTTGTTAGCATTCTGTCAACAATATGTTCGTGATTCTCGCATTCATGTCTTACATTGCATGTTTCTAAGTCTTGATGAAGAGTCCCCCCCAAGAAGACGGCCAACGATTGAATACCCCGGCAGATTCCTAATAAAGGCTTCCGGTGGGAATATGCGTATTTAATTACTTCTTGATCAATGCTGTCTAATGAATCATTGACGCATTTAGATAAACCGGTATTAGTTTCACCATATAGGGTTGGATTAATATCATCACCACCAATTACCAAGAAACCATCACAAAGTTCCAATGCACTAGCAAGTAGTTTGGAGTCAATCGGTAAAATAATCGGTAATACATTACGTTTGTTAAATGGTACTAAGTAAGTGTAGTTCACTTGTAGTTTGGTAACATCGTCGATTTTAGCAATACGAGGAGTTATTCCAATAATAGTCGCTTTCATATAAAACCTCCACCATCCTATTCTATCACAAAATATTTAAAATGCCAACAAAAAGCAATAACATATTCGCAAAATCATTGGCAAAATCTTCCGAATGTGGTATAATATCATCAAACAATAATTATATTTAATAAGGAGGCGACTTAAGTGCGAAAGAAAACTAATATAATAGCTCAAAGTGACATCGAGCGCTTTAAAGTGGACTATTTAGAAGGTCTGAATAGTGAACAGGTTGCTAAACGTAATGAGCAGAAGATGAATAATGTTCGGCATCATGGTAGCAATAAGTCGTATTTATCGATTATTATTAATAATTTATTTACCTTCTTCAATGGCATGTATTTATTAATCTTTTTCTTATTATTGAGTGCTAATGCGGAAGTTACTAATTATTTCTTTATTATTATTGTTGCTGCGAACACTTTAATCGGTATTATTCAAGAAGTCCGCTCCAAGATTACCATTGATAAATTATCACTACTATCCGAAAGTAAAGTCGTGGTAATTCGAAATAGTGAAAAAATAGAGATTAATATAGACGAAGTTGTACTAGATGATATTGTATATTTAACAGCGGGTAAAGAAATAACTACTGATTCCATTTTGGTTAGTGGGGATATTGAAGTTAATGAATCACAACTAACTGGTGAATCCGTTCCCGTAAGAAAAAAACTAGGTGATACCTTATTTTCAGGCAGTTATGTAGTATCCGGAAATTGTTATTGCAAAGTTGAACGGGTTGGTAGTGAAAACGCTATGGAAAAATTAGCTGCCCAAGCTAAGAAATATAGTAAACCTCGTTCGGATATTTTAAGATCACTTAATAACATATTGAAATTTGTCAGTATAATAATTATTCCGATGGGTTTATTGTTATTTGCTCGCGCTGAGAATAGTTCCGGTATAATTGCAACATTTAAAGCATTATTTAATCATAGCGATACGTATTCAAAAAGTATTTTATCAACTAGTGGTGCTCTTTTAGGTATGATTCCGTCAGGATTATTCCTGTTAACTAGCATGGCGCTTGCTGTCGGAGTTATTAGATTAGCTAAACGAAAAACACTAGTTCAAGAAATCTATTGTATTGAAACCTTAGCCCGTGTTGATACCCTTTGTTTAGACAAAACGGGAACGATTACTGATGGTACGATGAGTGTTACCCGATATATAGAACAAAAGAAGGGTGAATATAATGTAACAGAGATAGTCGCATCTATGAATAGTGCCCTAGAAGAAAGTAATTCGACAGCGAGAGCATTAGAGGAATATTTTGGTTTTAGTAAAAAAATGAAACCAGTTGAGATATTAGCCTTTTCATCAGAAAATAAGTATAGTGGTGTAACATTTGAAAAAGCTGGTACGTTCATTATCGGTGCACCTGAGTTTGTAATGAAAGGTAATTATGAACGTTTAAGTGAAGAAGTAAATAATTACGCTATGCAAGGTTTACGGGTAATTGCACTTGCCCACAGTCCTTTGCCTTTAAAAAAGGGCAAAATTCAAAAACAACCTAAATTAGTTGCACTAATACTTATCGAAGACCGCATAAGAGCTGAGGCTTTTGATACAATTAAGTATTTTAAAGACCAAGGTGTAAAATGCAAAGTCATTTCAGGTGATAATCCGGTGACGGTTGCTGAAGTAGCACGCCGGGTAGGCATTGATAATGCGGAAGATTATATTAGTCTCGAGAATTTAACTGATGAAGAAGTTGCTGAAGTGGCTAATGGTTATACGGTATTTGGACGGGTCAAACCGCATCAAAAACAGATTATTATTAAATCATTAAAAGCAGCGAAACATACCGTTGCAATGACGGGAGATGGTGTCAATGATATTTTGGCATTAAAAGAAGCTGATTGTAGTATTGCAATGGCATCTGGATGTGATGCTGTGCGCAATGTTGCTCAATTAGTTCTGTTAGATTCTAATTTTGCTTCTATGCCGAGTGTCGTTGCTGAAGGACGGCGTGTTATCAACAACATTCAACAAACTGCTTCCCTTTTCTTAGTTAAAACATTATTTACAATGTTTATCTCTTTATTAGTAGTAACAGGCTTTATTAGTGCTTTTGCGCCAGGTGGTGCTGGGAATTATCCATTTACGGCTTCACAATTAACAATGATTGAAGTATTTGCAATAGGTGTTCCAGCCTTTGTGCTTTCGTTACAACCAAATAAGGAACGCTTAAAAGGTAAGTTTTTATTCAATGTCATTAAAACCTCGTTACCAGGAGCTTTGACAGTTCTAGTTGAAGTTATTATCATTTACATGGTGTCAGGACCATTACAATTAACGCTTGAACAAGTAACTACTATTATTGTAATAGTAGCTACTGCGACATGTATGATGATTCTTTACATTGCTTGCAAACCTTACACTTGGTGGAAGATTCTAATGTATGTAGTTTTAGCCTTCTGCTGTGTGTTTATTACTACACAGTCTGTTCGGCAAAATGTCGGTAGAGTCTTTTGGTTTGAAATTGATTGGCAGCGTCAGTATCAATTATATGAATTAATTATTATTAAGATTGCTACTGATGGAACAGAGATCATAAATGCAACACCGCTGCTACTGGTTTTAACAATGGCAATGTCTAGTTACATTATTATCTTTATAGCTAACTATGTTGTTGATTTCTTTTTAGGTGAAAAAGCGAAAGAACGTCGTGCTAAATACAAGATAAAACGTCTAAAAAATGACTAATCGAAAGCCACTTATGTGGCTTTTGCATTTTTTTTGTAAAAAAATTCAAAAAAATTCACAAAAACATTAAAAAAAAGAGTATATACTATTGAGAAGTGATTCTAAATAATATTTGAATTAACTAAATGGAGGATTAGATGAAGAAAATAATTGGATTATTAGCTATTATGTTTTTGCTTTCACTAACTAGTTGCAGCAGTAAAAAGAATATTTACGAGGTACTTCAATTAGACAAAATAAATGTCGAAAGTATTTCAGTATGTCGAGAATATATTATTTATTGCCCGGTAGACGAAAACGCTGATAAAATGAGTGTTATCGAAGTTGCTGTAGAAGATATTGATAGTTTTCTAGCAAATTTGGAAAAAGTAAAACTTACTGTTGGGCCATACGCGGTTATGAATCAAAACGATTATTCCGAAGGGCAGTACTTTGTGAAGATTAATGGTGAAAGAGCTTTTGATGTAAGAGAAGATGCCATTAATGTTGATTATTGCTCTGCTGTCAGTCGTGGTTGGTATGATGTTAAAGACCCAAACACTTTAGCTTTTATTATGGCAATTAACGAGTAAAACCATTAATAATATAATTGAGAGTTCTCCACTTGGAGAGCTTTTTTTGTGCAAAATGGGTATTTAACTATACCAAAATTTGATTTAACTATATGATAAAGTAGGCTAGAAAGGTGATTAGATGGATCAAGTTCTTGAGTTAAAGAATGTTAATAAAAGTTTTTATACGGAATTAGGTGAGTTAGAGGTACTTAAAGATATTAGTTTAGCATTAAGAAAAGGGGAAATTATTGCTATAGTTGGTCCATCAGGTAGTGGCAAATCAACACTTTTAAACATAATCTCAAGATTAATTAAACCAACTGAAGGTGAAGTAGTTATTAATGGTGAAATAGGTTATATGTTTCAACAAGATAATTTACTGGAATGGCGAACAATTTACAAGAATATTCTCATTGGGTTAGAAATTAAGAAACTAATTGATGATGAACACTTAAAAAAAGTGGATGAAATGTTAAATAAATATGAATTAATTGATTTTATTGACAACTATCCTCAGGAATTATCAGGAGGAATGCGTCAGCGAATTGCCTTGATTAGGACATTAGCTATTTCACCCAGTGTTTTATTACTAGATGAACCTTTTTCAGCGTTAGATTTTCAAACTAGATTAATGGTCTGTGATGATGTATATAAAATGATTAAAGACGCTAATATTTCAACTATTCTTGTTACCCATGATATATCAGAAGCAATTTCCATGAGTAATCGTGTTATTGTTCTTTCGAAACGCCCAGCGTCTATTAGGCATATTCATGAAATAAATTTATCGGTTGAAGGGGAATTTACACCTTTAAAAGCGCGCACAGCAAAAGAATTTCGAGATTATTTTGATGCTATTTGGAAGGAGTTAAATAGTGAAGAAGAATAACCCCTATTACATTGAAAGAAGAAAAGAAAAACGCAAGATCATTATTTGGCAATCTGTAGTATTGATTAGCTTTATCACAATATGGGAGCTTTTTTCGTATTTAGGTATTATCAATGATTTTTTGTTTAGTTCACCATCTAGTATTCTAAAACTATTAAAAGTATATTTAGCAAGCAATCAATTATTCATGCATATTGGCATTTCGGTGTTAGAGACGGTTCTCGGGTTAATATTAGGGACTTTAATTGGTCTTATAATAGCTATTATTCTTTGGTGGAATCGCTTTTTAGCAAAGATTTTTGATCCTTTCTTGGTTGTCTTGAATGCTTTACCTAAAACGGCATTAGCTCCCATTTTGATTATTTGGGCGGGAACGGGAATAAAGGGCATTACTGTAGTCGCAATGTCAATATCACTGGTATTAACAATAATTACGGCTTATCACAATTTCACTAGTATTGACACCGATAAAATAAAAATGCTATTAAGCTTTGGTGCTACTAAATGGCAGTTATTAATTAAACTTGTTTTACCAGCTAATTATCCGAATCTTGTGAATATAATCAAAGTCAATATTGGTATGACATGGGTTGGCGTAATAGTTGGGGAATTTTTGGTGTCACGTGCCGGTATTGGTTATCTAATCGTCTACGGAAGTCAAATTTTCAAAATGGATTTAGTAATGATGGGAGTTATTATCCTAGCGATTATTGCTTTTCTAATGTATGAAGTAGTGAATATATTAGAAAAAAAATTTAAAAAGAAAAGAGGAATAAAATGAAAAAAATATTATGTTTATTGGTTGTAATTCTTTCCTTTGGTATGCTTTCTTCGTGCAAAGGGAACGAATTAACTAAAATTGAACTGGCTGAGGTAACGCATTCAATCTTCTATGCACCTCTATATGTTGGTATTAATAAGGGGTACTTTGAAGAAGCCGGTTTAGATCTTACTTTAGTTAATGCTGGTGGAGCTGATAAAGTAACCGCAGCTTTACTTTCGGGTGACTCACAGATTGGCTTAGCAGGTCCAGAAACCACAATTTATGTTTATTTAAATGGTCAAACCGATTATATGATTAATTTTGCTCAACTTACTAAGCGCGATGGTAGCTTTATAGTGGGGCGTGGTGCTGAAGAATTTACTATTCAAAGTTTAAAAGGGAAAACTATTCTAGGGGGACGTAAAGCGGGTATGCCGGAAATGACATTAGAATATGTTATTAAAGAAGCCGGGTTAACAGTCGGACGTGACAGTGATAATGGTGATGTAAAGGTGCGTACGGATATTCAGTTTACAGCAATGGCTGGTGCTTTCTTAAGTGGCGAAGGTGATTATACAACTTTATTTGAACCAACAGCAACAATGCTCGAAAATGAGGGAAAAGCATTTGTTTTAGCATCAGTAGGCGAACTATCGGGAGAAATTCCATATACCGCTTTTTACACTTCAAAGTCATATATGGCGGAAAATCCGGACACGATAAAAGCTTTTACTAGTGCTTTAGCTAAATCGCAAGCATTTGTTATGTCATCAAGTGATATTGATGTTGCTAAAGAACTAGTTAGTTTCTTCACTGATTCATCAATAGATGATTTAACAAAAGTAGTAGCTCGTTATCGAAATGCTGATGTTTGGTGTGATACACCTTTCTTTAAGGAAGCTGGTTTGGAACGATTAATGGATGTTATGACCGAAGCTGGTGAACTTGAAAAGCGGGTACCATTTGCTAAAATTGTTGATAATCGCTTTGCGAGTGTTGTACAAGCTGAAAAAGAATAATATTAAATAAAGTAAAATATGGGAAAAACTCGTTAGCTAATGTTAACGAGTTTTTTCTTTTTTAAAGGTGTTACTAGCTAAATCTCATTTTCTATTATATCTACTTGCAAAAATTAGCGAAATTTGTTATAATAATTATGACAAAGGAGTATTGCATGAAACACTATTTTATTATTAACCCCGTTAGTGGCAAGTTTAATCATGTTGATGAGTTGACAGCTCGGATTGAAAGAACTTTTGCCAACAGTTTGACAGACTATGAAATTTATATAACGAAATCAATCGGTGATGCTGAAACTCAAGCCCGTAAAGTGGCTAGTACCCTAACTGAGGATGTCGTGTTTTACGCTTGTGGTGGTGACGGTACTTGCAATGAAGTTATAAACGGAATTGTCGGCTATCCTCATGCTCATTTTGGTGTAATTCCAATTGGTTCATGCAATGACTTATTAAAAAGTTTTGGCGATCTTGATTTTAACAACCTCGAAAAAAATGTTGAAGGAAAGTTAAAAGAGATTGACGTTTTAGAAGTAAATAATCGTTATAGTATTAATGTTGTTAATATCGGCTTTGATGCTGATGCTAATGCTGAATGCATCCGTATTCGTAAACATTATAAGAAGATTAGTCGTGCATATACAATGTCATTAGTTACCACAATTTTACGCAAGAAAGTTTATCCGGTAAAGATTAGAGTTGATGGCGAAAACTTTTTTGACGGTAAGATGTTTCTAGCAAATGTCGCAAATGGTGAATATTATGGTGGCGGTTATCACTGTGCTCCTAATGCTCGTTTAGATGATAGTAAACTTGATGTGATGGTCGTGCGCAATGTTCTGCGAATGACTTTCTTACGTTTAGTAAAAGACTATAAGCAAGGGACTCATATTAATAATCCACGTTTTGGGAATATTATTAAATATACGCAAGGCCAACAAATTGAACTGGCTTTTAAAAATGAAGTAATTGTTTGTGTTGATGGTGAAACCTATCGTTGGCAAAATATTAAAATTAGTATTCTACCAAAGAAAATAAAAATAATGATACCTAAGGAAGCTTAATATGTATCAAAATTGGCGTGAATTAATTATAGTTGAATCACAAAAAGAGTATTGGCAAAAAATGATGGCTTTTTTGAAAGATGAATATGCTTTTCGGCGAATTTTTCCCGCTCAAAGTGAGATTATGCGCGCATTACTTTTGACTCCGCTTGCCAAGGTTAAAGTAGTAATTCTAGGTCAAGATCCCTATCATGAAGAAAACCAAGCTATGGGTTTGAGCTTCTCTGTGAATAAAGGTGTTCCCATCCCTAAGAGTCTCCAAAATATTTACAAAGAACTTGCTAGTGACTTAGGGTGCTCAATCCCTAATCATGGCGATTTGACAACTTGGGCTGAACAAGGAGTATTATTATTGAACGCTATTCTTACCGTCCGTAAGGGTGAAGCATTGAGTCATAATGGGATTGGCTGGGAGGTATTTACCGATGAAGTGATAAAAACGGTTAATAGTCAAGATCGACCGATTGTTTTTATTCTTTGGGGCAGTTATGCGATATCAAAGAAGGTATTACTCAATAATCCTAAACACTTGATAATAACATCACCCCATCCTTCGCCTTTATCAGCGTATCGTGGTTTCTTTGGTAGTCGCCCATTCTCTAAGGCTAATAGTTTTCTGAAAGATGCTGCTATTGATTGGCAAATTAAATAATAGCGGAAATTACGTTATTTTTTCAATAATTGATATGAAGAATACTGCCATATCTCTCGATATGATAATAGGCATAGTATTAAAAATTTAATAATTTTATTTCTACCACCGGGTAGATAACGAAAGCATTTGTAACACATCGTTAGGTCATTGAAGATGTGTGGACAGATGCTTATTTTTTTTGGAGGTATAAAATGTTAACTAAAAAATTAAAATCAAAATTATCCTATTTTACTAAGGGAGAAATTTTCCTATGGAGTATATCGGTTGCATTAATAATGGTTTCCTTTTTCATTTTTGACAGAGATAATTATTTGACACTTATTGCATCGTTAATAGGTGTAACTTCATTAATTTTTAATGCTAAGGGAAATCCTTTTGGACAATTGCTTATGATTATATTCAGTATCCTATATGGTATTATTTCTTTTACTTTTGCTTATTATGGAGAAATGGCTACATATTTAGGAATGACAGCGCCAATGGCAGTTTTTGCTTTGATTTCATGGTTAAAGCATCCATACAATGGAAATAAAGCTGAAGTAAAAGTAAATCATCTACAAGTAAAAGAGATTATTTTTATGGTGATTCTTTCAATAATTGTTACTTTAGCCTTTTACTATATTTTAGCAGCTTTAAATACGACTAATTTAATACCTAGTACTATATCTGTGACCACTAGCTTTTTTGCTGTTTATTTAACATTTAGAAGAAGTGCTTTTTTCGCTGCTGCATATGCAGCAAATGATATTGTTCTAATTATTCTATGGATACTAGCAGCTACTTCCGATATTTCATATTTATCAGTAGTTATCTGTTTTGTAATATTTCTAATAAATGATATTTATGGTTATGCAAATTGGTCAAAAATGCAAAAACATCAGAAAGCAAAAACGGTGGATAATCCAAATTAAAAGTAGTTTGGTTTGTCAAAATCTATTTTTGCTGTTTGAAACCAGTAGGAAGTTAACGTTTAAATATAATGTCTATGAAAATCAATTATATTAATTCTCTGTTTTAGTGTCTAAAATTAGAAATACTTTCATACATTGTAGTGGTGAGATAATGATGAAAAAAATAGTAAGTATAGTGATATTCTTGTTTTTGCTTAATATTCCTGCTGTTATTACAACTGCGATGGTCGATTTAGCTCCTAATGCGAAAAGTGCTATTTTGATTGAATTAGATTCTGGTCAAATCTTATTTGAAAAAGACGCGGAAAAAGCTTTAGCACCCGCTTCAATGACTAAAATAATGTCTTTGAAGATTATCTTCGATAGCATTAAAGAGGGGCGCATTGGCCTTGATTCCATTATTACAACTTCGGAATATGCAGCCAGTATGGGAGGTTCGCAGATTTTCTTAAAAGTTGGCGAACAGATGCCATTAAGTGATTTACTAAAAGCTATAACGATAGCTTCAGCAAATGACGCGGCGGTTGCGGTGGCGGAGGCGATTTGTGGAAATGAAGAAAGCTTTGTCAGTCGAATGAATAAAGAGGCCAAAACTTTAAAACTTAAAAACACCAACTTTGTTAATGTAACGGGCTTGCCAGAAAGTAACCACTATACTTGTGCGTATGATATGGCAACTATGGCCCAAGCCTTGCTAAATCGCCATGGCACCGAAGTATTAACTTTAACTAACACATACGAAGATTATCTTCGGCAAGATACTGATAGTCCTTTTTGGTTAGTTAATACTAATAAACTAGTTAAGCACGTTAAAGAAATTGATGGTTTAAAAACAGGTTGGACAAATGAAGCGGGTTATTGTGTTACTACGACGATGCAAAAAGCTGACATGCGCCTAATCACGGTTGTCATGGGGTGTGCTAGTCCTGATGTTAGAACAAAAGATACCTTGAGTATGCTAAATTATGGTTTCGCTAATTACGACCGCTCTGAAATCGTACCTAAAGGTACGGTAGTTAAAGAGTTAGAATTAGTGCTAAATAGTCCTCAAAAAGTAGATGTTGTTCTAAATAAAGCGATAGTTGTCGTTTTGCCAAAAGGAGAGATCCCACCTGAATACACGTATCGTCAAAACATTGATGAAGACAAAATCAAAAATGGCGAAAAGGATAATATTGGCACTTATCAGATAATTTTTAACAATAAAGTGGTAGGCGAATCTTCGTTATCACTTACGCATTCCATTAAAAGAGCAGATTTTTGGACAGTTCTTTGGAGTGTGATAAAGGCGATGCTAACATAACAAAAAATCATTATATTTTTGCAAGAATGGACTTTCTTGAAGAAAGTTAGACATAATAACGCATAATTGGGATATGCCATTAGCGTCTAGTTTTAACCTTCTTTGTCGAAGGTCTTTTTTGTTAGGGAAAAGTGTGCTAAAATTATCACAGAAAGAAGGGGTAGAATGAGTTTGGGAATGCAAATGGTATTAAAACGTAATGTTCTTTTAATCAGATTAAAAGGGGAACTAGATCAAGCAAGTGCTGTAAGTTTGAAATATCGCGTGAGTGAAATAATTGATAAATACCATATTAAACATTTAATTATCAATTTAGAAGAAGTGCCATTTATGGATAGTAGTGGGATTGGTTTCATTATCGGTCGTTATACACAATTAAAGCAAGTAAGGGGTAAAGTGGTAATATGTGCGATGAATGAACTGATTGAACGAATTTTTAATCTATCAGGTTTAAAGAAAATTTGTCTTGTTGCTGAAAATGAAAAAGAAGCACAAGAATGCTTGGAGGCAGTATAATGAAAAATGAAATGAAAATAAAATTTTTAGCCAAAAATGAGAATGTGGTTTTTGCACGTACAGTGTCAGTTGCTTTCTTAGTGAATCTAGAGATTGAGTTAGGAATTCTAAATGAGGTTAAAACCGCTATCTCAGAGGCGGTCACTAATGCGATAGTGCATGGATATCGTAATAATGAAAGTAAATGGGTTGAATTAACAATGGCTTACGATGACCACCAAATCATTATTGAAGTTATTGATGAGGGGATTGGTATTGCTGATATTCAAAAAGCCCGTGAACCACTTTTTTCAACTAAGGACGATCAAGAACGAGCTGGGCTTGGTTTTACCATTATGGAAGTGTTTATGAATGAGATTGCGGTGTATTCAAAACTAGGTGAAGGTACACGGGTAAAAATGATAAAGAACTACTATGAAGGATAACATCACTAGTTATGAGTATGTGATTAAAAACAACCAAGGGCTCGTTTACCATATTGTAAAGCGATTCCCGACTAACCCTTTTGACCGTGATGACTTAGTGCAAGCGGGGATGATGGGACTACTTGACGCTGCCCGTAAATTTAACATGGAAAAAGGGGTAGCATTTAGCAGTTTTGCGGTGCCATATATTTTAGGATCTATCAAAAAAGAGCTAGCCAAACAAAATGCGATTAAACTTGATTATCGGACTAGAAAAATTATTGATAAATTAAAAAACGGCGATAAACCACTTGAAAAAATCGCTGAAGAGGAGAATACCTCAATTGAGAATGTGATAATTGCCTCATCTTTCATGGAGAAAGTCCATTATTTAAAAGAAGAAGAAATTGATAATATTGCTGATAATAGTTGGTATAATATGATTGATGCATCAGAACTTGACCAAACTGAGCGTAAAATACTAAAAATGCGCTTAATTAATAATATGACTCAAAAGGAAATAGCTCAAGTTTTAGCAATTAATCAAAGCAGCGTTTGTCGCAAATTAAAAACGATTGCCAATAAAGTCCTTATTTAATTGTATAATAACACCATTTCTTGAAAATACTAGAAATGGTGATTTTTTATGGAACAAAAAACTTATCAAAAAGTATTAAAGAATGAAAAAATTAAGCGCCCAATATTTATGAATGTATTACGGGCATTTATTATTGGGGGAATCGTCGGACTGATTGCTCAAGGATTATTAACCTTATACTTATCAGTTTTAGATTTTGAGAAAGCGACGTCTAGTAGTTTAATGTCAATTACGTTAGTATTCATTGCTTCAATCCTGACGGGTTTTGGAGTATATGATAAAATTGGGCAATTTGCTGGGGCTGGCACGTACATTCCAATAACTGGTTTTGCTAATTCGATGACATCTGCCGCTTTAGAAAGTAAGAGCGAAGGGCTAATACTAGGAATTATGTCAAATATGTTTAAACTAGCGGGCGCCATTATTGTCGCAGGTATTGTTAGTGCTTTTTTCTTTAGTTCAGTTATTTATTTGGTGGGCATAATATGGTAAAAAAAGGGAAAACAAGTATTCAGTATGATAACGTATATTTAAAAGCTGCTGCTTGTGTATCAGGTCCTAAAGAAGCAGATGGACCGCTTGGCGAGTATTATGATGCTAGTTATCCTAATCTATACTGTGAACAAGATACATGGGAAAAGGCGGAAATTCAAATGTTACGTGATGCTTTTGAACTTGTCCTTTTAAAAGCAAGTTTAGGCTCATATGATGTAGATTTAGTAATCTCTGGTGATTTGAATAATCAATTGGCAATTTCTAATTATTTAATGCGCGATTATGATGTCAGTTTTCTGGGGATTTATGGAGCATGTAGTAATTCGACTTTAGGATTATTAAGTGGTGCCACCTTTATTGATAGTGGCGTTTCCCAAAATGTTGTGTGTATGACAAGTTCTCACAATGCAACTAGTGAGCGACAATTTCGTTATCCAACCGAATATGGTGGGCCTAAACCTAATTGTACCACTTTTACGGTTAGTGCCGCTGGTGCTGGGATTTTAAGTAGTGATGAATCGCCGATTAAAGTAACACGTGCAACTATTGGCAAAGTGGTTGATCCGGGTTTAACTGATCCACAAGATTTGGGACGAGCTATGGCGCCGGCTGCAGCGTCAACTCTCAGACAGCATCTAGTAGATTTTCAAATAGATCCATCGGAATATGATTTAATTTTAACAGGTGACCTTTCAAAGTATGGGGGAAAAGTGTTTTTAGATATCTTAAAGGAATGGAATATTGATATTGAGAAGAATTACCATGATTGTGGAATGCTTGTCTATGATATAAATAAACAAGCAGTCTTCGCAGGCGGTAGTGGTTGTGGTTGCTCAGCTTTAGTAATGTATGGTTATCTTTACCACGAGATGCTAAAAGGTAAACTGAATAAAGTATTAGTAATAGCAACAGGAGCACTGATGAATCCAATTATGATGGCACAACATGAAAGTGTGCCAGCAATTGCTCATGCTGTTTGCTTAGAAAGGGTGAAATAATGGAATTTCTAATGGCTTTTATTATTGGTGGATTAATATGTGCAATTGGACAGCTAATTATGGATCTCTTTAAGTTATTACCACTTCATATTACGGTTCTTTATGTAGTACTAGGTAGTGCATTGGAATGCTTTCATCTGTATGATAAACTAATTGAATTAGGTGGAGCAGGTGCTTTAATGCCAATATCGAGTTTTGGTCACTCCCTTACCCATGCTGCAGTAGAGGAAGCGACGCAAATTGGATATATGGGAGTTTTGGTCGGTATTTTTGACTTAACATCGTCTGGTATTGCTGCTGCTATTCTCTTTGCATTTTTAGTTGCCATTGTCTTTAAGCCTAAAGGTTAGTGAAATCGTTGCTATTTTTTCCGTTTTTTGGTACAATATAGTGTAAGTATGTTACACGAAATGTGAGGAAATAGTATGAGTAAGATAAAAATATCATCTTTAGGGGGACTTGGCGAGAACGGCAAAAATATGTTTGTTGTTGAAGTCGATGACCGAATCTTTATTTTAGATGCTGGTCTTAAGTATCCTGAAGTTGATTTGTATGGCATAGATGCCGTAATTCCCGATATAAGTTATTTAGTAGAAAATAAGGAACGGATTGAGGGGATTTTTATATCCCATGGTCATGAAGACCATACTGGGGCTTTACCATTCTTATTAGAAAATATTAATGTTAGAGTATATGGAACCCATTTTACGATTTGTTTAATCGAAAGTTTGTTATCAGCAAATGACATGGATGTTAGTAAGTATAAACTTTACCGAATTAATGAAACAAAGACGATGAAGTTTGGTGACAATTTTGTTACTTTCTATAACACAACCCATAGTATTCCCGAATCTGTCGCAATTGCGATTCATACGGTTGATGGGGTTATTGTCTATGCACCTGATTTTAATTTTGGTTCAACCCTTGACCCACGCTACAAGACTTCATTCGAAAAGATTACTGAATTAAACCGCGAAGGAGTTTTAGCTGTATTATCTGAAAGCATTGGGGTTACTAATGATTATCGTGCCAATAACGATGTTAAGTTTGAACACAAATACCAAAATATTTTGAATAAAGCACAACATCGGATTATTGTAACTTGCTTTTCTTCTGCTTTAAGTCGTATTCAACGCATTATTGATATGAGTATCGCTAGTGGAAAACGTATCGCAGTTGTTGGCAAAACGGGCGAACGGGCGATTGATGTAGCGATTAACTCTGGGTATTTACGGATTCCTACTGATAAACTAGTAAATCTGCGCTATATTGATGACACTTGTAAAAATGATGATGATGACCTAGTAGTTATTGTTTCTGGTGTTCGAAATGAACAATACAATATGGTACTTCGTATGTTAAATAAGCAAGACCGAATTGTTCAAATCACGGAAAAAGATACTGTTGTTTTTATCTCTGACCCATTACCTGGTACAGAACGTTTTGCAATTGGCGTTATGGATGAACTTTATCGCAATGATATTGATGTCGAAGTAATACCAAAGAGTGTTTTAAAAACTACCCACGCTACTCCTGATGATCTACTAATGCTTTATTCAATGTTAAAACCACATTATATTGTACCTGTTATCGGTGAATATCGTCACCAGTATCGTCATATTGATGTCTTAAAAGGTGCTGGTGTGCCAGAGAAAAATATTGTGGTTATTGATAATGGTAAAACGGCTATTATTGAAAATAAAGAATTAACAGGTTATGAAAATATTACATATGGCGATATTTTAGTTGATGGTTCACTGATTGCTAGTGTTAATCAGCAAATTTTAAAGGAACGTGAACAAATGTCCGAAGATGGTGCTATCATTATCTTAGTATATGTTGATAGTCGCATCCGTAAAATTGTTAAGGACCCAGTTGTAATAACAAAAGGCTTTGTTTTAAATGTTCCTCAAGAGGACTTTAATAAACAAGTAGTTGATCTTTTCACACGAATGCTTAAAAATGCTTTTACGAAAAATGTTGTTGATAAAGAAGCAATTAAGTCTTCACTAAGTGATGAAATTGGTAAATTAACGTTTAGAATTGTTAAAAAACGTCCAATTATTATTACTTCAATAATTGATTTAAAAAAATAGTATAAAAAAGAAAACCACCTCATATTATTAAGGGGTGGTTTTTGTGAAAAATAGTATTAGTAAATTATTGGACGAGTATTATTATGATGAGGTAGAGAAGGCTTTCATTAGTAAAATCCATGAATTAGCCAGTAACCGACCTGGTTGGTGGTATGGTTTTGTAGAAAATGTCATTGCTTGTCCGAAAACAACTTATGTGAAGAATACGACAATGATTATTAATGTTTATGCAATGGAAGTAAATCGTGTAATCATGCTGTATGAAGTATTGAAGCAGTTGAAACTAGTAAAGGCGATTGTTAAAGTAATCAATAAGGGTGAGTTTTTAATTGTTCATTATTATAGTGAAAAAGTAGTAGAATATTTAGTAAATAAGTATAAGTGGACAAGCATTTTTCTTTATGAGCGTTTAAAGGAATTATATCCGGCTTCCCAATATAGTTTAGATGAGGATGGACCATTTGATTTAATTATGATCAAAGATAAAGTAAAGTATGGTTTTTTTACGCATGCAAGCTGTGATATAGCAGAAGATGCTAATATTCTTCCGGTTTATTTATATAAAGATTATTTGCGAAAAATTACTTCTAATAGAGAAGTACTAAAGATGAAATATTGTCGGAGCGAATCGGCTTTCATAAAAAATATTCAAAAATGCTTTGAAATTGAGACAAATCTTTAAATAATATTTGTAATTGCTTGCAAAAGTTATTGAAATATAGTATAATATAAAGGATTTATTATGGAGGTACGAAAATGCGTATTAATGTATTATTAAAATGTACAGAGTGTGGAGAAGAAAACTACTTAACAGAAAAAAACAAACGTAATACTCCTGACCGTATGGAATATAAAAAGTATTGCCCACGTTGTAAGAAAGCTACTATCCACAAAGAAAAATCTAAAAAATAGTTTTAGGATGCCAAGTGATAACTTGGCTTTTCTTTTGGCAAAAAATTACACCTTTTTGCTTTTATTTGTAGTTTAATATACTGGGTGATTATAGTGGCAAAGGAAAAGAAGACAACAATAGAACAAAATCAAAAAGAACTGACATTTTATTATGAAATTATTGGTATTATTTGTTTGATTATTCCGGTTCTTGGTCTTGCACGGCTTGGAACTTTAGGTTATTATATTATGATGAGTTTTCGAATTGCTTTTGGCGATTGGTATTTTGCTATCCTTTTGGCTCTTGTCTTATATGGCTTGCGCTGCTTGCTTTATCATAAACCTTTACGGCTTAAGAATATGCGCACTATTGGGGTAATTTTGATATTGATTGGGATCTTAACTATCTCCCATTTCCCGATGCATAATTATGTTAGCCGTTTCGGGAATAACTATGTGAAATTAACTTTTCAACTATACATTGATTATTTCAAAAACTATCAAGATGGGATGATTGTCGGTGGCGGCGTTATCGGTGGTTGTTTTTTTTATCTTTGTTACAGCCTATTCGCAAGTGTTGGTACGGTAATAATCACTATTTGTTTATTGTTCGTTGGAATTGCTTTTACTTTGCAAAAAACAATTTCGGAATTTATTGGCATGATTGGCCACTTTCTTCTTAAAATTATTTATTTTGTGAAACGTTTCTTCCATTCAATGAAATATGATATTAAGAAAAATACGAGCGAAGGAACAAAAATTGTAAAAAAGACAATTGCTAAAGCAGTTATACGTAAATTATCGTTAGATGATATTACTGTTCCTGTTAGTGAAAAGTATATTATTGTAGAAGAAAAACATGCACAGAATTTAAAGAAGACTATAGGTAGTATTCTAAACAATATGAATATCTTTTATAAAGACATAGCATGTGAGATTAGTTTACATGTTACTTCCTTTTTGATAGATACTATAGCTAGTATTAGTATGGATGCTTTATACATGAAATTAAAACGAACAATAGAAGATGATTTTTTACTAACTAAAGATTTAACCTGTGGAAAAATTGTCATTCAAGTGAAGAACCTTTATTCCGAAACTGCTCACTTTAAAACATTACTCCTCCGTCAGGGCGAATATAAAAACAATTTACTATTACCAATAGGAATAGCCACTGATAATACGGTATTAATTGTTAACATGATAAGTGATCAGCGAGTGATAATTGTCGGTGATGACGATAGTCATGTTAATCAGTTTTTAATTGCGTTAATATGTATGCTTTGTTATAAGTATCCATCTGCTAGTGGCAATTTTCTAATTTTTGACTTACTTCAAACTATCAGTAGTGTCAATATGATTAATGGATATTATAATTACTTGGATGAAAGTTTCCTTAAACTTCAGAAAACAATTGATGAGCGCATTGAAATTATTAATAATGCTAATACTAATAATATTGATGAGTATAACAAGTTGAATACGGAAAAAATGATGAAGTATTTTGTAATCATTAATGGTTTAGAAAAACTTATGACAAATAATCAAGCACTTGAGCAATTATGCTATCTTTTGCAAGTAGGAAAAATTGCTGGCTTTTATTTTATTATTCACCTCAGTAAAGATATCAATATCAGTAATCAACTTGATAACCTTTTTGATGTCCGTATTTTTGGCCGCGGGGAGTTTGCAATTACTAGTAAGTATTTAGGGATAACACCGGTTCGGCATTTAGCACCAGATGAGGGATTTCTTCAAAAGAAAGATATTGTTAAACGGGTTAGTTTAGCAATGATAACAAATGATAATATTACCGCTTTTCAAAAGGGTTTCAAGAGTTAATAAGGCTTATATTACTGCATTAATTGAAAAAAAACTCTGAATGTGTTATAATAGTTAAAAATTGGAGGAATGTATGAAAAAAAGAGTTTTAATATTCGGGATTATCTTTATAGCTTTGCTTATGCTTGGTGGATGTAACCGTGATAAAGATTATTATGACGAAAATGGTTTCTCTAAAGGTGTCTACTATTATGAGATCAGTAATGCTGAAACCAAAGAAATAGTTGGCTATGGCGTACTAAAATATGAAGGTGCTGGTAAGGATGTCCGTTTATCGCCTAACGTTAATGGAAAACCACTTTTAAAGATTGCTGACAAGGCTTTTGCTAATCTTGATATTACAAGTATTAACATTCCTAAGAATATGCTCGCAATTGGTCAAGAAGCATTTAGTGGTTGTACTAAATTAAATGGTGTTATTTTTAATACAGGTAGTCAGCTTGATACAATTGGTGATAAAGCTTTCTTCGGTTGTACTTCATTGTCCAAAATTGTCATCCCTACTACTGTTAAGGAAATTGGCTTTGCTGTTTTTGGCCTTTGTGATAATCTAAAAATGCTTAGTATTCCTTTTGTGGGGACTTCTGATAGTACTACTGCTATTAATGAGAAAGCAGTATTTGGCTATATGTTTGGTCAAGAAGCTAGTGCAGGTACAATTCGCGTGGAACAAACATATGCTAGTGGTAGCTCATATGTTGCGGAGATTCCCAAGGCTTTAGAAGAAGTTGTTGTAACAAACACTACGCGCTTAAATCAAGCTGCCTTTCATAATTGTGAAATGATTGTTACTTTACGTTTACCGAAGACATTGCTGGCAATTAATGAGTACGCAGTTGAAGGCTGTAAGAACTTAAATAAGGTTTTCTACGAAGGTACTGAAGAAATGTGGTCCAATATCTGGATTATCAATCGCAATAATGATTTACTAAGCACGGTATCTATTGTATATTCTGAAGAAAAAGCTAATTAGTTTGTAAATTAAAAAAGGCCTTAGGCCTTTTTATTTTGGTCATGCCACTTTTCAATTTGCAAATAACGATCCCGTAAACTTTCTTCAATTTTGGAAGAGTCTTTTGGATAATAATATTTGGCATCTTTTATAGTGTCAGGTAGATATTGTTGTTCAACCCAGGCATTTGGATAGTCATGAGGATATAGGTAAGCTTTTTGCTTAGGGTCAAAAGAATAAGTGTTCTTTAAGTGTAGTGGCAATTTTCCACCTTTACCTGCTTCGACATCGGCTAAAGCGGCGTCTATGGCGATAAGAGCGGAGTTAGATTTAGGCGATAACGCCATTTCAATTACAATTACTGATAGCGGTAGTCTAGCTTCAGGATTTCCAAGTTCACGAGCAGCATCAACGGCAGCTTTTACACGAGGGCCAATTGTGGGGTTAGCAAGAGCAATATCTTCATAGGCAATTGCTAATAGACGTCTTGATAAACTTTGTAAGTCATCAGCGACAATCAATTTGGCTAAATAGTGAAGAGCGGCATTTACATCACTGCCTCTAATCGATTTTTGGAGACCACTTAAGGTGTCATAATAACTATCTTCGTTACCATCAATAGCGACATTAGCTTTTAAGAGTGTCGCTGTAGCCATTTCAATGGTAATATCTTCATTGGGATGGATTGAAACTAATGTCTCAAAACTATTAATCAATGTTCTTATTTCGTTACCAGCAAGATTAACTAAATATTCATAAACATTTTCGTCAACTTTGCAGGTTAAATTCATCAACTTGTAAGCTCTTTTTAACACAGTCATCATGTCGTTATGATCAAGTTCTCGTAGTTTAAAAACATGACAGCGTGATCTAATAGCCGGATTCACCGCGTGATAGGGGTTAACTGTCGTTAGCCCAATCATGGTTAATGCACCACTTTCGACATATGGTAAGAGAAAATCTTGAATGTCTTTCTTCATACGATGAATTTCATCAATTACAATGATAGTTTCATCGTTAAAGCGTGCTTCATTCACAATTTGTTTTAAAATATCTTTATTATCGGTAGATGCATTAAAACGATATGACGGTAGGTTACTCATTTTGCAGGTCGCCTCAGCTATGGTTGTTTTACCACAACCTGGTGCACCATATAAAATAAAGGAAAAGATTTTCTTGTTTTCAATCATTTTTCGTAAAACACCATTTTTACCAACTAGTTGGTCTTGTCCGACGATGTCATCATAATTAGTAGGTCGCATAACATACGCTAACGGCTTCATACTTACCTCACTTTTTAATGGTGCTCCTAGCCAGAATCGAACTAGCATTTTAGCATTACCATTGCTACGTTCTGCCATTGAACTATAGGAGCTCCATGTCAATTATTATACCATATTTTTTTGAATTCTTCATTTTTTATAATAAAAAAGATTAATATAGTGCTTTTCATATAATTTTCATTTAAAATTCACGTGTTTTAAAAAGAAATGTGTTATAATATTAAGGAAATGAAAGGAGTGTTCTTATGTACAGAGTATTAGTAGTAGATGATGAGAATAACATAAGAGAACTAATCAAGAAATATGCTTCTTTTGAAGGATTCGAAGTAGGAGAAGCGATAAATGGATTAGATGCCATTAATAAAGTCAAAAACAACGAATATGACATTGTTATTATGGACGTCATGATGCCTGAACTTGATGGCTTTTCGGCAGTTAAAGAAATTCGTAAAACTAAAGACATTCCTATTATCATGCTTTCGGCCCGTGGGGAAGAGTATGATCGCTTACATGGTTTTGATTTAGGGATTGATGACTACGTTGTGAAGCCTTTTTCACCTAAAGAGTTAATGATGCGAGTGAGCGCGGTGCTTTCGCGTTATCATCATCCGGTATCTGAGAATATTGATCAAAATGTTTTTTCATATGATGATTTTAAAATAGACTATTTGTCACGGATTGTAACAATTAATTCGGAAAGAATTGAATTAACACCAAAAGAGTATGAATTATTAATATACTTAATTAAGAATGAGAATGTCGCTGTTACTCGAGAGCAGTTGCTTTCTAAGATATGGGGTTATGATTTCTTTGGTGACGATCGTACATTAGATACGCATATGAAACTATTACGAAAAAAACTCGGTGATTATGGACAATACATTGTTACCATAAGAGGGGTAGGTTATCGTTTTGAGAAGAGATCAGATTAAATTAAAATGGAAAATCTTTGTCAGTTTTTGTATTTTTGCGATAATAATAGTTGGGATATTTTGGCTTTTACAAGTAGCCTTTTTAAATAATTTCTATAAGGCTGAGAAGAAATCTGAATGCTATGATACGGCTGACCACGTAATTGCTTTATTACAGAAAAATGGTGATTTGAAAAATTTACCGAAAAATAATGATTTAATCGAGCAGATAAGTAATATTGCGAGTGCACAAGAGATTGATATTTGGATTTCAGTCAAAGGTAATGGCCCTCAAGAGATTCTTTATGGAGTTTGGAGTGTTAGCGATGTAGATACATTTAGTCTAGCTAAGCAAAATCAATTGACCAGTACCTGGGAGCGCCTTTCTAATAGTGCTACCAATGAATCATTTGAAGAAAACTTTCAGAAATTTGTCTTCTCCAAGCTATCTACCATTAATAATCAACAAGTATTATTAGTTTTTGAAGTGCGTTTGATTATGGTTAACGCAGTAGCTTCGGTATTAAGTGCTCAGTTTAAACTAATAACTGTGTTTGTTATTCTTTTAGCTATTATTTTTGCTTTAGTTCTTGACCGAATCGTTTCTTATCCACTTGCTGAAATTAGTAGATCAGCTAAACGGCTTGCTAAAGGTGACTATGGTACGATTTTTGAAGCTCATGGGTTTACCGAAGTGCGTGAACTAAAAGACACTTTGAACTATGCGGCACGAGAACTTGGTAAGTTAGATCGTTATCAAAAGGAATTAATTGCTAATGTTTCACACGATTTAAGAACACCAATTACATTAATTGTTGGCTATAGTGAAATGATGCGTGATTATCCGAAAGAAGTTAATTCTGCCAATTTACAGGTTGTTATTGATGAGGCAAAACGTTTAACATCCCTGGTAAATGATATTTTGTCGCTGACTAAGTTGCAAAGTGGTAATGAGCAATTGAATAATGAACGCTATTCATTAACTGAAAGCATTAAAAGTATTATTAATCGTAATAGTAAACTTTTAGAACAATTAGCTTGTAAGATTACTTTTGAATTTGATCGGTCGGTTGAAGTTATTGCTGATGAAATTCAAATTAGCAAAGTGATTTATAATTTTATTAGTAATGCGACTAATTATGCAGGGGATGATAGACAAGTTATAGTTAGACAAATCGTTAATAAAGATAATACCGTGACAATTTCCGTAATTGATCATGGTATTGGTATTGCTGAAGAAGATCTTGAGAATGTTTGGAATCGTTATTACAAGGTTGACAAAACACATCAACGAGCAACAATTGGCTCGGGTTTAGGACTTTCAATAGTCAAAGCAGTTCTTGAGAATTATCATTATGAATATGGTTGTAACAGTGAATTAGGCAAGGGAAGCGAATTTTGGTTTACAATGCCAATTGCACCTGTAGAGATAGACAAGTTTAATTAATGGAGGAAATATGAAGAATCAAAGAATGAGAATTTTACCATTTATAATGGTATTAGTATTGGGTGGTTTTTTACTTACGGGATGTAGCATTTTTTCCGATGACTGGGCAGATGATTTATTAGTAGGAACACAACCTAGCAACAGTATTACGCAAGAGATTACCCAAAAAGTTGTGGAATATAAGACGATGAGCGTTGAAGACTTTCAAACGGCTGTTCAAGAAGCATATAAGAAAGTTAAAAATTCAGTTATTGGTGTGACATGCAAAGCTATTATGCCAAGCACTGTATCAGGAACTACCGATCATAGTAATTCTTTAGGTAGTGGGGTAATTTATAAAAGAGAAGCAGTCATTGATAATAATGTTGTTAAGGCCTACAAATACTATGTACTAACTAACCGTCATGTTATTGATGGCAGCGAAGTAGACGGGGCATTAGGATACAATATTTATGCATATTTAGGCAATGAAGACAAAGAAATTAAAGCAACCGTCCTTGGATCAGATAGTAAAGTTGATATTGCTGTAATAACATTTGAACATACTACACTATTTGAGCCAGTTGTGATTGCTGATAGTGACGAAATTGAAAGTGGTAGTTTCGCAATTGCCGTAGGTAATCCGGATGGTTATGATTATTATAACTCTGTAACTTTCGGTGTTATCAGTGGACCATTACGTTATTTTGACACCGATACTGATGATGATGGCACAAGCGATTTTTCAGCAACCTATATTCAACATGATGTTGCGATTAACCCTGGTAACTCTGGTGGTGGATTGTTCAATATTTATGGAGAGCTTTTAGGAATTAATACACTAAAATTAGTTTCTAGTGATATTGATAATATGGGATTTGCTATTCCATCAAACGTAGCTTACACAATTGCTAATGACTATATTGAAAAAGACCGTGAGATTGTCCGTGCTCGTTTAGGTATTTTAGGAACTGAGGTACGTGCATTATCAGACTATCAAATTGAACAAGATGAAGATATTAAATCTATTCCTGATATTTACGAAGGTGAAACTCGTTATGGTATTTATGTAATAGAAGTCAATGATGCAACCCTAAAAGGTACAGGAGTACAACCACATGATATTATTTTAAGTGTTGGTGGTGTTAAGATTACCAGAACTCATATTATTTCAGCTCGCCTTAATTCACTAGTAGATTTTCAAGTAGGTGACGTTGTCGATATTGTTTATTACTCTCGTTCGCTTGATAAAGTTGTTACTATTCAAGCAGCATTAAAAGCATAATTTAAACAGGCGAATTAAGGTTCGCCTGCTTTTTAGTTTTCAAAAAGTGAAAAATATGATATAATATATGAAAAAGGTGATGAAAATGCAGATTATTAATGTAAAACCAACGGATATTGCGGAATTAGCATCTTTAGCAAATACTGTTTGGCATGAGTTTTTTCCGATAATATTAACTACTGACCAAATTGATTATATGGTTGATAAGTATCAATCAATAAAGGCAATTACTGCTCAGTTAGCAGATGGCTACAACTATTATTTTTTAGATGATGGCAAACGCTTAGGTTATTTTGGTATTAAAGTAGATGTTGATGGGTTGTTCCTCAGTAAGTTATATTTATTAAAAAGCAGCCGCGGTCATGGTTATACCAAAGATGTTATGCATTTTCTTGAAACATATGCTAAAGAGTATACAATAGAACGAATTTGGCTTACTGTTAATAAGTATAATGAACATAGCATTAATGTTTATGAGCATTATGGTTTTGTAAAAATTGCTGCGGTAGTTACTGATATTGGTAGTGGCTATGTGATGGATGATTATATAATGGAAAAGAAGCTAACGAAAGAGGCATAATATGTTATTAGAAGTTGAAAATTTATGTTTATCATATGATAAGAAAGTATTATATTCTAATGCATCTTTCAAAATATTCGAAAATGAGAAAATTGGTATTGTTGGTGATAACGGAGTAGGAAAGTCGACGCTAATCCAAATACTTGGTAATAAAGTAATACCAGATTCAGGAACAGTTACTTTTGATAAAAATATCAAGGTTGGCTATTTGGACCAATACTTAAAGATTGATAAAAAGATTACGATTATTGAATATTTAAAAAGTGCATTTAAGAAGCAATATGAATTAAATGAAAAGATGAATAGTTTTTTAAATGCCACCCAAGGGGTTACCGATGAAGAAGAACTTAATAGCTTAATTAATAAGGCAAGTAATTGCCGAGAACAATTAGAACGCGATGGTTTCTATGCACTTGACTCTGTTATTGCGCGAATTGCTACTGGTCTTGGTATTAACAAATATGGCATTAACACCGAAATGGGGAAACTAAGTGGTGGTCAAAAAGTAAAAGTTATTTTAGCTAAGTTGCTATTAGAAAATCCTAATTTGATTATTTTGGATGAACCGACTAACTTTTTAGATACTGTTCACGTTGACTGGCTTGTCAAATACTTAAAAGAATTTAAGGGTGCATTTCTGATTGTTTCACATAATCAAGAATTCCTTGATAATGTCGTAAATCGTATTTTAGATATTGGTTACGGCAAAGTGACTAAGTATAAAGGCAATTACCAAGAGTATTTAGTAAAGAAAGCGATGATGCTTGAAAACTATGAACGTGAATATGATGCTAATATTAAGGAACGCTCACGCTTAGAGGATTATATTAAAAAGAATAAAACACGTGCTTCAACTGCGAATATGGCAAAGAGCCGTCAAAAGAAACTTGATAAAATGGATGTTTTGGAAAAACCGAAAACGGGTAGTACCAAAATGCATATGACATTTAATTATAAACCAATTGCTTCTCATAAATTTTTAGAAGTGGAGAACTTGGAAATAGGTTATTATTTTTCACTTTTGCCACCGATATCTTTTCAAGTTAAAAGTGGTGAGAAAATTGCGATTACTGGCTTTAATGGAATTGGTAAAAGTACCC
>CAYJAQ010000001.1:23478-60766 GCA_964368275.1 uncultured Staphylococcaceae bacterium | reverse complement strand
ACATATAAGATTGAATATAGGTGATATTATGGGAAAAGATATTGATATTACATTTAAGACTTTGTTGTCAAAGAATGAATATAACCGTCTAGCAAAGGAATTTGAAGATAAACCTTCTAACTTACAAGTAAACTATTACTTTGATACTTCACGTTTTACGTTAAAAGCATCAGAGATTATTCTTCGTGTACGTAAACGCGAAAAGTATGAACTTGCTCTTCGCAGAAAGAAAGGCTATAACCGAATTGAACTTAATAGCATTATTACTGATGAAGAATTTGAAGAATTTGTAAATAAGGGTATCATTCCCTCGGTTGAAATTCAAGCAGAACTATGTGAACTAATTAAAGAACAAACTTTAGTTATGTACATGAGTTTATCTACATTTAGAATTTTCTTTCCTTATAAAAAGGGAATTTTAGCGATTGATAAATGTGAGTATCTTGGTGAAACTGATTATGAACTTGAGTATCAAGCCAATACTTATGAACAAGGTAAACGTGAGTTTGTTGAATTAGTAAAGGAATTCAATATTGCTTATAAGAAAAGTGATACAAAGATTAAGAGAGCATATAACGCTTTAAAAAGACAATAAAAGCTGCAAGGCATCATAGATGCTTTACAGCTTTTTTCATCTATAAATAAAGAGTTGCTTACTAAACAGTAAGCAACATTTTTTTATTCATCTTCTTCGTCATCTTTGTCAAAACAACTAAAGCATTCTCGATTACGAAGTTCTCTAGGTAAGAAGATGGTAATATCTTCGTTGTTATAACCAACTTGTAATTCATTCTCATTAATTATAATTGGTCTTTTTAAGACACTCGGATTTTCTATTATAAAATCAACTAATTCTTGAATTGTCATATTATCTGGCTCTAGCTTCTTTTCTTTAAAAACCTTCGAACGTGTTGAAATAATATCGTCAAATCCATTTTCACTATTCGCAAGCATTTTAAAGATATCCTCTTTACTAAGTTTTATGCTAAATATATTCTTTTCAGAATATGGGATTTTGTATTGATCAAACCATTTCTTAGCTTTACGACAAGAAGCACAACTTGGTGTTGTATATATTTGAATCATAGCTATCACCTCCACGGACAATAATTACTTTTTCTTATAATTACTACATTTATATACTATTTATTATTTTATCACAATTTATCATTTTTTTCAATAGTATTTTTGAAAAAAATCTGATTTTTTTACACTAATTTTTTAAGTGATTAGGTAATTCTACTAATAGTAAGTAAAAAGTAAAATTTTTCTAACAATATTCCTTTTTACTAAGTGCCGATTAACGACCAAAGAAATTTAGAACTAGTGCCGCAATACCAATTACAAGAGCAACTATTATGAAAGCTGGAAGACCAAAAGTTAAGAACGCAGCTATAATCATTGCTTTTTTATCATTCTTTTCAAGTGGTGTTTCTTTTAAAGCTTCCCTAGCTAGTTTTTCTTTTTCTGGGGTAATCGCTATGCGTGATCTCGCATTTCGTCTTTTATCAGCAAAGGTCTTATCAACTTCTGCTGTGTCTGATAACTCCTTTTCAACTTTAGCTTTTTGCGAGGCATATTCATCATAATCGATTATTTCATCACTTTTGGTGAAGTTAGCCTCGTAGTTACTACTCGTTTGGTTGGATATCTTTTGTTTTTTCATAGAAATGACATGCCACAAAGCGGCCTGGTTCTACCTCTCTAAATTCTGGAACTTTTTTAGCACAAGCTGAACATGCGATAGGACATCTTGTTCTAAATTTACATCCACTAGGTGGGAATACGTTCGATGGTATATCGCCCTCTAGTAAGATACGTTTCTTGTGCCCTTGTTCAGTAGTTGGGATAGCAGAGATTAAGGCTTTGGTATATGGATGAAGTGGGTTCTGATAAATTGCTTCTGAATCACCAAGTTCTACCATATTTCCTAAATACATTACACCAATTCGATTACTAATGTGTTTGATTACACTCAAGTCATGCGAAATGAAAAGGTAAGTTAAGTTATCTTGATCACGCAAATCTTCTAATAGATTGATAATTTGTGATTGAATAGAAACGTCTAAGGCACTAACTGCTTCATCACAAACGACAAACTTAGGGTTAAGGGCTAGAGCTCTTGCAATACCGATTCTTTGACGCTGTCCACCTGAGAATTGGTGAGGATAGCGATGAACCATGTAAGGAGCAAGGCCACATTTTTCCATAACTTTTTCAACTGCTTGTTGATAATTATCATACTCTAATTTATCTAGATTATGGGCAGTAATACCTTCACCAATAATCTGACCAACAGTCATTCTTGGATTTAATGAAGAATAAGGATCTTGGAAAATGATTTGTAAATCACGGCGAAGTACTCTTTGCTCTTCTCTTCTCAAGCGAGCAAGGTCAATACCTCTTTCTTTCTTTGCTTCTAATTCTTCATATAAAGGTAATCCAACAAGTTTAGCTTTTAAAGTTTCAATGAAATTATCACTAGCAGCTATTGCTTTGTTTAATTCATTCAGCTTAATTTCTTGATTTACAATATTCTGATTTTCTTTTTCTATCTTCTTATCAATAAGTTCAAGTTGATATTCAGTATAATCATCTTTATGAGCATCTTTCTTTTGGCCTAAACGATACTTGGCAACATTATATGCTTTTAAGTTATCTTTTTCAGCTTTTAAAGTACTCTTAAGTTGAATATTTTTGAACAATTCTTCTTCAACCTGCTTAATATTTTCAGAAAGAATGAAAGCACCAGTTGTATCAGCAGCTTGATCATAGATTTCTTCAGCTTTGCTAATGCACATAGCGATATGATCTTTAAGAGCTTTATGTTCTACTAAGCCTTGAAGTTTTTCAATTTCTACTTCATTTGCTCGATGTTTTACTTTATATTCAACAAGTTTAACTAAAATCTCACTGTTAATGTCAAGCATTGGATGTTCTAAAGAACTCTTAACAAGTGAAACAAATCGTTTATTTTTATATTTTAAATCATTACGTTGTTCGTTTAAACGTTGTAGTCTTATTTCAGCGTCAACGATAGGAGCTTTTAATTTTCTTTCAAGAACGATAACATCTTTTGATAAATCAGCTTCTCTTTTGCCCATTGCTTTGTCACGTTCAATTTTTAGTTTTTCGATTTGTTCAACAAGTTTAGTATCAGGATTCTCTTTATTATTTTGAATAACTGCTTTAACTGCTTTGATTTCATTATCTAATGATTGAATACTAGCTTCCGTTTTTGCAATTCTTGCATCATACTTAGTAAAAGTATTAACAGCTTTCATATCATTCAAAGTAATGAAAGTTCCACAATCAGCAATACACTCGTCATAGATTACTTGATTCTTTGCTTGAATTTCAGCAATTTGTTTTTCATATTCAGCACATTTTGCAAGTTCAGCAGCATCTTGTTCTAACATATCAAGCTTAGCCTTTTCAGCATCTGCTTCTGCTAATAAGGAGTGATGTTTCTTTTGGCGCTTTGTTAATTTAACAATTTCTTTATGCAAGTATTTAGGAGCAAACTCTTCTAAACTATAACCATAATAAACAACTTTACCACTTGTAGGTGGATATAATTGTAGTAGTACTCGACCTAAAGTAGATTTACCACAACCAGATTCACCAACTAAGCCTAATGTTTCACCTTTATGAATTACTAAACTAACACCATCGTTAGCTTTGACAGTTAATACTTCTTTTTGAAATAGTTTTGTTTTACGAAGTGGGAAATATTTTTTAAGATTTTCAATCTTAATTAATGGTTCATTATAATCTATTTGTCTTTTTGCCATAATTATTTCCCTCCTTCTTTATTCTTTAACATTGCTTTTCTTTCAGCTTTTTTAGCATAGAAACAACGTACACTTTGATTATTAGAAACAGTTGCAAGTTCTGGTTCTTCTTCCATACATTTTTCAGTAGCATATTTACAGCGAGGTGCAAACTTACAACCTTTAGGTAAATCAAGTGGATGAGGAACGGCGCCGGGAATTGCTTCTAGGCGTTCGCCGCTTGTTTCAAGTCTTGGAATAGAAATCATCAATCCTTCAGTATATGGATGCGAATACTCAGCATCTGCAAAAATAATACTTGATGGTGCTTTTTCAACAATTTCGCCACAATACATAACAGCAACTTCTTCAGCCATTTCATTTATTACACCAAGGTCATGGGTAATAAAGATGATTGACATACCAGTTTCTTTTTGTAGGGCATTCATCAAACGCAAGATTTGCGCTTGAATAGTAACGTCAAGTGCCGTAGTTGGTTCATCAGCAATCAAAATCTTAGGCTTGCAGGCAAGTGCCATAGCAATCATAACTCTTTGACGCATACCACCAGATAATTGGTGTGGGTAATTCTTAGCTACCTTCTCCGGATTAGGGATACCAACAGATCTTAACATTTCAACACTTTTTACTTTTGCTTCTTTTTTTGACATTCCTTGGTGAATTTCAAATACTTCACCAATTTGTTTTTCAATTTTAAATACTGGATTAAGGGAAGTCATTGGTTCTTGGAAGATTACTGATACTTTGTTGCCCCGAATATGTTGCATTTGTTCAACACTAATCGATGTTAACTCTTCACCATCTAACCAAATTTCACCACTTTCAATATAACCATTACCATCAAGTAATCTTAATATTGACATTGCTGAAACACTTTTACCAGAACCAGATTCACCTACAATACCCAAAGTTTTTCCAGCATCAAGTGTATAAGATACACCATTAACAGCTTTTACAGTACCTCTTTTAGTTGTAAAAAATGTATGTAAGTTTTTAACTTCTAATAATGACATCTTACTCACCTATCTTTCTGAAGATCTTGGGTCAACCGCATCTCTGATACAGTCACCAATTAGATTTATACTAACAGTTGTTGAGCACAAGAAGATTGAAGGGAATACCCAACGCCACCAATAATCTTTGATAACGTTCATGTTCTGTGCACCAGTTAACATATTACCCCAAGTAGGAGCAGGTTCTTCAACACCAAATCCTAAGAATGATAATGAAGATTCTGTTAACAGAGATCCTGCATAACTAGATGTAATACTAATAATAATAATTGTGAGTACATTTGGTATAATGTGACGGAATATAATCTTATTAGTCTTAACACCTACTGCTTGAGCAGCTACAACGAATTCTTTTTCACGTTCAGCAAGAATGTGAGCACGAATTAATGAAGCAAGCCCAGTCCACGAAAGCAGACCTAAAATTAACATAATCATCAACATTTTACTCTTTGTATCTCTAAAACCTAATTCATTACATACAAGTGACAGTGTCATAGCAATTGGTAAGAATGGAATTGAACCAACGATTTCGCATAAACGCATCATCAAGATGTCAACCCAACCACCAAAGTAGCCTGATACACCACCAACAATAATACCAACTACTGCAGCAATAATAACAGCAACTAGCCCAATTGTTAAGCTAATTTTTCCGCCGTGCATTATTCTAATGAAGATTGATCTACCTCTTTGGTCAGTACCAAAAATGTATCCATTTAGGCCCCATTTTTCAACAACATGGCCATCTTCATCAACAGCAAAGTTTTGATAATAATTACTATATATAGTTGTAGCACCAGATTCATTCAAACCACTAGGTACCTTAATACCATCTTGGTAAGGTGAACCCCAAACCACAAATTTACCATTATCAAGTTTTGCAACAAAGTGCGAACATTTTTCAGCACCTTTTGTATCACCTTCAAGAGAAACTACATGGCCTTGAATTTCTTTAGGGAATGAACTTTCTAAAGATGAATCATCGCCCCAAGTAACTATATAACCATTGTTTAACAGAGTAACTACTCCGCCTCGCGTTGCACGAATCTGTTTAACGCCAAACTCTGTAATCATATTCCAATTATCATCATTAATCTTTTTACCTGCATAGTATTGCTCTAATAATGCATATTGTGCAGCATATTCAGGCATGTCTTTAGCAGTTTCAACTGCCTTATCAGCATAAATATCTTTGATGAGATCTAAATCCGCTTTATTTTTTTCAATTTCTAGATTTATTCTAGCAAATTCAGCTGTTGCAGCTTCTTTTGCAATTAATGCGGCGGCGGCAGCGGCTTTGTTTAAAGGAACGGTTATTTCAAGTTCTGCTTTTAATAATTCTAATTCAACAATCTTTGCCTTTGAATCAGCTATTGCCTTTTCTAGCGCTTCATATTCAGGAGTACCAGCAGTAGCTGATGCTAATTCTGTTTCAAGTTTAGCAAGATTTTCCTGTTCTTTCGGAATATCATTAGTAGCATTTTTTAGTTTATTTTCGTTTTCTTTGACAAGCGCATTTGCTTTTTTACTTGTATCAGTCGCTTTACTTTCTGCTAATCTTGCTTCAGCAAGTGCCAATTTAAGCGAATTTGCTTCGTCTTGAGCATCTTTAACAGCTTCATCATAGCCTTCAATGCTACTACCTAAAGCTTCTAAAAATACTGCTTCAATCTCTCTTATTTGAATACCGTATGTTACGGATCTAATGTCAGGTTGAGTTGATATTACAACACTATCATTTGGACCATAACTCTTAAATGTACCATTGTCAAATAAGATAACAAGTGTATCACGCGTCCATCTTGCATCGATTGGATTTAAATTGGATGCCTTTAATTCTCTAACAATAGCATCGGGATTTTGCGTACGGTTCTTACCAATACCAATATTACCCCAAATAAATAATTCATGTTCCGCACCTTCTTGACTATTTGTCATTAACGCGGTTACTTGATTATCCATTGTGATATTGTAGACGCCTGTTTCTTTAATTTTTGCAGCTACATCTTCAGTCACAATGCCCGGATTATCGAAAGCGGTCGATGTTGAATCGCCTCTTCCACAAAAACCACGTACTGAATTATCATTTAAAACAATAAAGAAAGCATCAGGTCCCGCATATACGTCAACTGCGTAAAGTTCGCTATCATTTAATAATTTTATAGCATCTGTCATTTTCAAAATTGTATCATTAGTAGCTGGTATATATTTACCAGTTAAAAGTTCAACTTTTGTATAAAAATCATCTTCACCTTTTGTGGTTGTATAGTAGCCTTCATACATTTCACGTTTGCTACTACCCCAAAAATATACTTTTCCATTTATGTCAATTCCTATACTATAAGTAGTACCAGTAGCAATTTTTTTGATACCTGTTTTACTTAATTCATTAGGAACACCTAATAATTGTAAACCTGGTGTAGTATCTCTTTGACCGATGTCTAAGAACATCTCATCGCCTTCTGTGAGTGCACTACCAACAAAGCAGAATCCAACAATTAGAATAAACATTGAAAGAGCTATTATTGCAAGCTTTTTATGGAAAAATTTGCTTATAGTTACTTTAATTGGGCTTTGGATAGCCTCTTCTTCTAATAATGATAACTCACGATGAGTTCCGAAGAAAGCTCTTTTAAACCAGCGTCCTAGTGTACTAAAGATAATAATAAATCTTTCTTTTATTCGATTAAAAATATTTCTCTTCTCCATACACTACCCCAATCTTACACGTGGATCAACCACCGTGTACAATAAGTCAAGTACTAGGTTACCTACTAAGCCTAAAACTGTATAGAAAACATTTAATAACATTACTAACGCAAAGTCAGATGCTTGTAATGCTTGATATAATGTTCGTCCCATACCATTATAAGAGAAGATTGTTTCAGTGATTGTTGAACCACTGAAGATTCCTAGGAACCAACCAGTTAGTATTGTTACTACTGGGATCATTGCATTTCTAAATGCATGTGAATAAATAACAACCTTTTCTTTTAGACCTTTAGAACGTGCAGTTCTAATGTAGTCCTGTGTTAAAACATCGATCATGGCACCTCTAACATAACGAGTAATACCAGCAAGAGACGATACTGTAAGTACAAACACTGGTAAGATCATGTATTTTACAGTATCCCAGAGTCGCTCGAATGAGGTCATCTGCTCTCTAAGGAGTGATGAACTTCCTGAACCTCCGGTTGGCAAAATACCTAGTAGTGATGCAAAAATTAAAATTGAAATCAATGCAATAAAGAAATTTGGTAAAGACATTCCAATAGACGTAAAGACTTGAACGCCATTGTCAAATGCCGAATATTTTTTTACTGCAGTGGATATACCTAATGGGAATGTTATTAGAAAGACAAAAACCATACACAATAAATTCATTCGTATAGTATTTTTCATAGGAGCTTTTATAAATTGGAGCATTGGCACTTTGTCAACAAGTGTTCTACCAACATTACCAGTAACAAGATTTCTTAACCATTTTACATACTTGATGGCAGTGCTTTGTCCGATACCAACAGATTGCTCTGCTAGATCCATTAATCTCTTATATTCATCAGGATCTTTTGTTCTAAGTGATTGATCCACAAGAGCATTTACTTGAGCCATCTCACCACCGGGAATAAGTTGATACATCGAAAATAAAATTATTGAGATAATAATACCTACCAAAAGAATAAGCCCTATTCTTTTTACAATATATCTTGACATATTTTTCCTCCTTTCATAAGTTATGGGGATTGATGCCAATCCCCATTTTTTGCCTTAAAATATAGTCTTAATAATTTTTACTAAAATACTATCCTTCCATTGTGCAATATAGGATTTGATAAGACCAACCCCAGTTAGCAGTTACTTCGTTCTTATATCCTTTTAATTTGCTTGAGAAGAATTCATGATATAAGTCAGAGTATAATGGTAATTCAGGTAAGAATTTGTTGAAGTAGTATTGGAATTTTTGCCATGCTTCGAAATATTCGTCGTCATTAGCAGCTTCAGTCATACCACGTGCAACAGTAGCCATATCTTCATCATAGAAATAGTTGATGTTTCCACCACCATCCCATCCCCAATACTCTAAGCAGTAATCAGGATAAGGTTCGAATTGACCTAATGAGAAGTTAGAACCTAAGTTAAACATTGTAGCAACACGAACGTCTTGTTCAGCGCCTTTGTTATAAGTTTCCATAATCTTATCGTATGTAATGTCTTCGATTTGTGAAGGATCACCATAACCGTCGCCATTTGCACCATAATAGTCACGATATAATAATGTGTTGAAATCAACTGTAGTACCATTAATCTTTAGACCAATTGCTGCAGCATTAGGAACTAATGTAGTCATTAATGTTTCAGAAACAGGGTTAGGAGTTGTTTTACTCCATTCAATTGTTAGAGGTTCAGTAGTACCATCTTCATTCTTACGATAACGAACTTCATCACCTTCAGCATATAGTTTTTTACATGCTGCATCACCATAGATATAACCAGCAGCTTCAACTAATTCAGTAGCTTTTTCAGGGTTATAAGAATAAGGGTTAAGAGCAACTTGTTTACCAGTTTCATCAATACCCATGATATTTCCACTAGCGTCAGTTGCACGAGCAACCATCCATTGTGCTAAACCATATCTACCATGAGGTAAGATACCATAACCACCAGTGTAAGTGTCAAGGAAGTCTTGTCTATTTAATAAGTAAGCGATAGCTTGACGAACTTCTGTGAATCTTGTTGGAGAGTGGTCAGCATGGAATGCTAGAACACCATATCCACAACGAGAGTAATTAGTGAAGTTAATTTTACCATCAGATTTAACGATTTGAGCTAAACCAGCATTGATTTCGCCGCCGCCAGAGATTTGTTCAATTAAATCAATTTCGCCATTTAATAATGCGTCCATTTGAGTTTCAGTAGTAACATACTTCATGATAACTGTAGCAATTTGAGCCTTTTGACCAGCGTAATCGCCTTGGAAATATGGATTGTAAGTTACAGTACAAGTAGAAGATTCAGTATCGAATGAATGGAACTTGTAAGGACCACAAGATACCATTGGTTTGTAACGATAACCATTACCGTTATCTTCAACTGATTTGTCAATCTTACTCTTTAAAGTATCATAATCAACACCAGAGAATTTAGCACCTTCATCACCTTGAATGATTTCAACACCAGGAACTAATATGTGCATTGGATCTGGTGCGAATGAATAATAAAGGTATTCATAATAATATGGATAATTAGCTTCACCATATCTATTTTCAGCATTAACTGTTACAGCAAACTTGTAATCGCCTAATAGGTCAACACCAGTAAATTCGCCTAAACCAGTTTTGTCTGCTAAATATTCAACGCTACCTAAAACTGTACCAGATGTAGAAGCATCTTTTTGAGCAACTTCGTAGAATACAGAGTTACTAGTTAATAGAGCACTACCAACATAGTCTTTTGCAGTAACAGGAGCACCATCACTCCATTTTAAACCTTCATTAATTTCGAAAGTATAAGTGTGGCTGCCATCAGCGTTAACTTCTTCTTTGAAATCTTTTACAACTGTGTGGTCAATTTCAAACTTTTCTTCTTTTGTGAAAACAACTGTTCCGTAACCATAGATTAAATCTCTAATCTTGGCATTTGCGCCATTGTTACCCCAAATTGTTGTCCAGAAGTTCCGTGAAAGTTCAGTACTTGAACCAACTTGAAGAGTACCAGTAGGTTCTGCTGCTTTACACTTTTCTTGAGTAGGGTCTTCCTCACAAGTTTTTTCAGTCTTACATTTTTCTTGTGTAGGATCTTCTTCACAAGTTTTTTCAGTTGGTTGGCATTTTTCTTGAGTAGGGTCTTTTTCGCAAGACTTCTTACATCCTACTAATGCAAAAACCATTAAACCAGCCATTAGTAATAAACATAATGATTTAAATATTTTTTTCATAATTAATCTCCTTTTCAAAATATTTACTAATATTCTACATTATTAAGATTAATTTGTCAATACTTTTTTGATAAATAAGCAATGTAAACGTTTTTGAAAAATTGTTTTTTTAGAATTTCCTAGTTTTTTTGCCTTTTTTTGATATAGAAAACGTTTACATTTATAGTTTTTTTAGAATCTTGTACAGTATTGTGTAAATTCTTGACAAAACATTAAATAAATAGTATAATGGTTTATATTTATAAAACATATGATTAGGAATAGTAAGTGTAATTATTACTTTTTAGGGACTGGCAAAATAGTGGAACTGTCAGAAGGAAAATATGCTGAATGGACCTATGATGTGAATTGAGGAAATGCTTTTCCGTTTGACCTGCGTTAAAGGTAAGAGAGTCACTATGACTAAATTTAGGTGGTACCACGTCTTATGTCGTCCTATACGGAACGGCCATTTTTTTTATTTTTAGGAGGAAAAAATCGTGAAAACAATTGTTTCGGGTATTCAGCCATCTGGTAACTTAACCCTTGGCAACTACTTAGGTGCTATGCGTAATTTTGTGACTATGCAAAATAATGCTGATGATGACACTAATATTTTTATTTTTATTGCTGATTTACATGCATTAACAGTTCCCCAAGATCCGAAAGCTTTAAGACAAAACATTCGAATGTTGGCGGCATTATACCTTGCTTGTGGATTAGATCCAGCAAAAACAACACTCTTTATTCAATCGGAAGTTAAAGAACACGCTGAGCTTGGTTATTTATTGCAAACAATTACTTATATTGGTGAATTAGAAAGAATGACCCAATACAAAGATAAAATGCAAAAACAAGTCGCAGGCGTTTCTAGTGCCCTACTTACTTATCCAGTCTTAATGGCAGCCGACATTTTATTGTATAATGCCGATATGGTACCGGTGGGTGAAGATCAAAAGCAACACTTAGAAATAACTAGAAACCTAGCTGATCGGTTTAATAATCGTTTTAGTGACACTTTTAAAATGCCGGAACCGCTTATTTCGAAAACAGGTGCACGCATAATGTCACTTCAAGAGCCAACACAAAAAATGTCTAAATCGGACAAATTAGAAAAAGCTTCCATTTATTTATTAGATTCAGAAAATGTTATTAGGAAAAAAATCGCTAGTGCTGTTACTGATAGTGAGGGTATAATTAAGTTTGACCCAATTAAGAAACCTGGTATTTCTAATCTTCTTACTATTCTTTCATGTTTAAGTGGCTTTTCAATTGATGAACTTGTTGAAAAGTATGCTAGTAGCAACTATGGTACATTCAAACAAGTGGTTGCTGATGAAGTAGTCAACTGTTTAATCCCTATTCAAGAAAAGTATTATTCCTATTTGAATAGTCCCGAACTGGATAAGATCTTAAATGATGGCCGTGATAAAGCAAGCTATTTTGCACAAAAGATGATGCGAAAAGTTTATCGCAAAATGGGCATTTTAAGAGAACAAAAATAATAATCAAAAACTCCCTGAAGTGTTAAGCTACTAGGGAGTTTTATTTTTTTAATCAGTACTATAATTACTTATCGTATTTATCCAAAAAGAAGCAAAAAATAGAAATATAAATAGAAAAACGTATGATGAATATATTGAGGCTTTAAAAACATTTAGGCTATTTCTTGAGGATATGGCTATTCGTGATTTATCTATTTATACTGAAAGTTTAGATACAAAAATAAAACATTATCGGGATAATGCTGAATTAGAATGTGTCGCTATTATGCATATGAGTGACGTAAAAGGGCAGCAATTGAAATTAAATTAAGGCGCCCCGCTTATTAATGAAGGTGTATGAGCACCAAATAACATAAAAAACAGAGCGATTATCATGAAAATGGTAATCACTCTGTTTTTATTTATAAGTAATATTATTTTACAATTTTGTCCGGATTTAAGATATCATTTGGATCAAATGCTTTTTTAATTCCTTGCATTAAGCGCATTTGAACAGGACCTAACATTTCATGCATATAAGTCTTCTTAGCATAGCCAATTCCATGTTCACCAGAAACTAAGCCGCCAACTACATCAGCATGACTATACATCTCTTGGAAAACCTGTTTAAGTGTTTCATCAAACTTTGCTTGTTCCATATCATCTTTGCAAATATAAATATGAAGATTACCATCGCCAGCATGACCAAATGATGGAATACGAACACCATATTTTTTCGATAATTGGTAAGTAAACTTAATATATTCAGCAACTTCACTACGAGGTACAACTACATCACACTCATCCATTTGAGTAGTTGATGCTTTAATAGCTTCTAAGAATGCGCCTCTTGCTTTCCATACAGCTTCTTTTCTTTCGTTAGTATCAACGATTAGAACGTCAAGTGCACCTAGTTTGTTTAAACATAGTTCGGCCGCATCTTGATATTTAGTTGTAATTTCTGCTTTTGTAGTGCCATCAAAAGTAAGTAATATATATGAATTACTACTTGTATCAGGAAATTTCTTGCCTAAGTATTCTTCAGCAAACAATATTGTGGCTCTTTCAAAAAACTCAATTGCTACTGGTGATACCTTTGATTTAATGATTTCAGGGACAGCTTCAATTCCTTCTTCTAAAGTAGCAAACGGAATTAGAATACTAATAGTTTCAGTAGGCATTGGCATTAACTTTAGAACAGCCTTAGTAATAACACCCAATGTACCTTCTGAACCTATCATTAAATTCTTAAGTGAATATCCAGTTGAATCTTTAACTACCTTACGACCAAAATTAACAACTTCACCTGTAGCTAATACTACTTCTAAAGCAATTACCCAATCTCTAGTTGTACCATAGCGAACAGCACGCATGCCCCCCGCATTGGTAGATATATTACCGCCGATTGTTGCACTTTTCTCACCTGGATCTGGTGCATAGAAGAACCCGCGTGGTTCAACATATTCATAAATGTCCATCAGTAAAACGCCTGGTTCTACTGTTAAGGTTAAGTTGTTCTCATCTAACTCTAAGATATGATTCATCTTCGTCATGTCAAGGACAATTCCACCATGAAGCGGAACACATGAACCAACTAAGCCAGTTCCACTACCACGAACAGTAACAGGGATTAAATGTTCATTAGCATACTTCATTACTTTGCTAACTGCTTCGGTAGTATCGGTGAATACAACTGCTTCAGGCATTTGTTGGACAGTGCCAAGTTCATCTTTACCATAATCATGTTTAATTGCACTACCTGTTAAAACGTTACCTTTGCCTAGTAAACTAACTAGATTTTTAATATCTACATCATTAACTTTATTATACATAATCATTCACCTAGATAATTCCTTTCCCAGACTTAATAGCATTAATTAATTTAGGTACTATTTCGAAAACATCGCCAACAACACCATAGTGAGAAACACCAAATATTGGAGCATTTGGATCACTATTTACTGTTATAATTGTTTCACTACCAGTCATACCAGCAGTAAACTGTACAGCACCACTAATACCTAAAACAATAATAAGCTTTGGAGCTACGGTTCTACCACTTAACCCAATTTGAAATTTAGCATCGCGAAGTCCAGCTTCAACTAGAGGTCTGGTAACAGCTACTTCACCACCTAATAAATCAGCAAGTTCTTCAGCCATTGCTAAATCCTCTTCTGTTTTAAAGGCTCTTCCACAAGCAACAATAATATCAGCTTCCGAAATATCAACCATTTTTTCTTTTTCTTTTATTTCTAAAATTTCAATGCCTGTTTCAAGATTTAGTTTATCAATTGGCATATTGATGACTTCACCAAATGGTTCACATTTTTCTGGCATCTTAAAGATTTTATACCGTACTGTTGCACTTTGGGGACGATGATTTGGGCAAACAATTTGTGCCATAACATTTCCACCAAAAGCAGGACGAATTTGAACTAAATCTGAGTTTTCTTTCATATCAAGCATTGTACAATCAGCTGTTAAACCTGATCTAAATGACGCAGCTACTCTTGGAGCGAAACTTCTTCCAAGCGGTGTGCCACCATATAAAACTGAACCTGGTTGTACTTTTACTATCATGTCATGCATTGCTACTTTATAACGTTCAACATTGAAGTTTTTGAAAGCGTCGTTCTCATATACATATAAGCGGTCAACCCCATAACACAATATTTCATCTTTGAACTTCTGTACTTCTGCACTACTGGCAATTAAAACAGCATACACAGGTTGATTAATCTTACCAGCTAATTCCTTAGCTTTACCAATTAATTCAAAAGATACAGGGTGCACTTTTTTATCGTCATGTTCAACGAATACAGCAACACCTACCCATTGTGTTTTATCAATTTTGGGTGTATTATCTTCTTCCTTTTGGATGGTAATTAACCCAGCTGGACCTTTACGTGCACAGATTCCACAAGACTTACAACCAGCCGTAAAATCTAATTTACCATTTGTATATTCTAATCCGCCAAACGGACATACATTCATTGCCTCTTGAGCCGTTTGGTCATTTACTTTTGTTTGATTTATTACTAATTTTTGTGCCATGTCATCCACCTATAAAACTTTGCTTTCTTTTAATACATTATATATAGCATTAACTTTTTCATCAACTGTTCCATCAAGTACCACTTTATCCGTATTATGGTGAGGTGGGAACATCCGTTCAACTTGAGTAGGCGAACCTTTTAGGCCATAATGATTTTCATTTTGATCCTCAAAATTAGCAAAAGTAGCCACAGCAATTTCTTTATCCTTTAAAGCTCTACCAATCTTGTATGATGGGAGGCGTGGAGAAAGTTTTCCTTTGTCAACTGTAATTAAGCAGGGAAAGTTAACTTCATATGTTTCAATTGTCGTATCCATTGAAGCTCTTACAACAATTGATTTTTCTTTAACTTCAATCACTTTTTCAACATAAGCAATGTGAGGAATACCTAAATATTCAGCCATTTCAGGTCCAACTTGGGCTGTATCACCATCAGTTGTTTGCTTGCCACAAATGATCAAATCACAATCGCCTAAGAATTTAATCCCTTGTGAAAGGGTATACGCTGTAGCAACAACGTCAGCACCACCAAATTTACGATCACTAATTAATAAGCAATCATCGCAGCCCATCCAAAGTGATTCTTCTAAAACCGCTTTTGCTGGTGGCGGACCCATAGTAATTGTTTTTACCGTAGCTCCATATTTTTCTTTAATCTTCAGGGCTGTTTCTAAACCATATAGGTCATAGGGGTTCATTTTGGTGTTGTTGCCATCACGGATCAAAACACCAGTAACTGGATCAATCTTAACTTCACTAGAACCAGGTACTTGTTTTATACATACAACGATATTCATACTAGTATTTTCCTCCTAAAAATTGTATTATATGTTCGATAACAAATGCTCTTCTGTTGACTGATTGATAACAATGTTCAGAAAGAGGCACAATGTGCATAACCGAATTAGAGTATAATTCATGATATTTTTTACCATATTCCAAAGGAACTGATAAATCTTTTTCACCATGAATTAGTAAAACCGGTTTGGTAAACTTTTCACAACCTTCATATAGGTCGTATTTTTCAAAACTCTTAAGGAAGGCTATATTCATTAAATAACCACCCATATCAATATTTTCTTCATCATAGTGCTTAACTGTCGGATTGTTAAAATAACGATTAGCTATTTTATCCATATTGCCGGCTGGGGAAAGCAAAATTAATTTAGTTAAATCTTTTTGATATTTATTAGCAACCCTAGTAGCAACGGCTCCTCCCATGGAGAAACCTAATAAAATAAGTTCGCTACCAATTTTTAATGATTTAGCATAATCAATGATGGCTTTTGCATCATTAACTTCGGTTTCAAAAGTCATTTCTTTGAATTCACCATCGCTAATCCCACTACCCATAAAATCAAAACGTAAGCTTGCGTAACCATGACTTTTTAAACTACTCGCAATTTGCTTAAACAAATAGCCGTTTTCATTCATATGTCCAGTAAAACCATGGAGCATTATGACAAGGCCTTTTGAATTATTAGCTTTTTCAAGTAATCCTCTTAATATATAAGACGCATCATTATGGATACTTTTAATCTCTACTTGTTGCATGACTTTGCCTCCTCTAGAGCACCGCGAAGATTGCCATTGTTTTTGTTTAAATAGTAATCAATTTCATTAATATTACTAATGCTTGTAAGGCTTGCGAAAACACTTCTTTTTACATTGCCATAGTTTTCAAACATTTGTCTTGCTTCTAGTTCATTCAAACCCGTAATATCCATAATGATTTTAACCGCCCGACTAACTAGTTTAATGTTGGTTGCCTGAACATCAATCATCAGGTTCTCATACACTTTACCCATTTTAACCATTGAAGCAGTTGACAACATATTACAAATCAACTTTTGAGCAGTACCAGCCTTCATTCTAGTAGAACCAGTTATTGCTTCAGGTCCTGTTATTGCTTCAATTGGGTAATCAACTAGTTTTGCTAATGGCGAATCTTTGCTAGTAACGATACAGCCGGTCTTTGTACCAACTTTCTTAGCATATTCAATAGCACCAATAACATAAGGTGTACGGCCACTCGCAGCTATGCCAATAACAATATCACTGCTACTTACATTAACATTCTTTAAATCCTTTTCGCCCATTAAGGCATCATCTTCGGCACCTTCAACTGCGTGTTCCATGGCACCCATGCCACCAGCCATTATACACATTACCATATCGTGCTTTACACCATATGTCGGTGGACACTCAACCGCGTCCATCAAGCCAATTCGGCCACTTGTACCAGCGCCTACATAAATAAGGCGTCCACCCTTTTTAAATGTTTCAACAATAGCATCAACCGCCTCTGCTACACTAGGCAGGGCATCTTTCACTGTAAGAGCCACCTTTTGATCTTCATTGTTAATTTTTTGAACAATTTCAAGTGTTGATACAACATCAATATCATATGTTTCAGGATTACGCCCTTCGGTGGTAATCTTCTTTAAATTTACTTCCATTTTATTCACCCTCTTTATATGGCGGCAAGATTATGCTGCCAAGTGAAACGCTTCTTTTTGCACCTGTAACACTTTTCACATTACTTACACGGCCCAGCAAGCGTAGATGTCCTAAAACAACAAATCCTACTGCTTCTTTCGCATCACTTGAATAACCATATTCATCAGCTGTTACTACTGAGTAATCAACCTTAGTAACTTTTAGTGCTTTTTTAAACATTTTAATTAATGTTTTATTATGCGAGCCACCACCACTAATAATCATTACATTATTTTTCGCATTAAACTCTTTAAAATACTTATTTACTTGCATCACAATTGAAGTTGCTGTAAACGCGGTAACCGTATTAACAATGTCTTCAGGTTTCATGCCAAGTAAATTAGCTTGTTTTATTATTTGGTCAATATATTCATCGCTATATTTTTCACGCCCCGTACTTTTTGGGTATGGTGCTTCAATATATTTATCTTTCATCAAGAAGGCAAGTAGACTTTCATTGGTTTTTCCTTTACTTGCTACCTCACCGCTTTCATCATATGGTTTGTGATACAATACGCGCATCACGCCATCAATTAGCATATTACCAGGCCCTGTGTCAAAAGCAATTACATCTGTTAATTTAGCATCTGCTTTTAAGTAAGTAATGTTACCAATACCACCAATATTTACTAATACTTTAGAAATATCATTATCGTGTAACATCATATATTCACTCATAGGAATAAGGGGAGCCCCTTCTCCGCCAGCACTCATATCGAGTGAACGAAAGTCATATACTACGGTTTTATTAAATTGATAAGCAAGTTCACTGCTGTCACCAATTTGCATTGTTGATGAAAAATAACCATCCATTTCGTTAGGATTATGCCAAACGGTTTGGCCATGATTAGCAATAAAAACAACTTGTTCCATAGGAACCTTTGATACTTCCATTAAAGCATTAACAGCGTTGACATATTCAATACCAAGTTCTTTATGCAAACTACAAAGTTCTTGAACATTAGATGTCTTAACTTTGGAATTCTTTAAAATACGGTTTTTTAACTCTTTTGTATACGGATACGTCGTAAAAGCAGCTAAGCTATAGCTGTATTCAAATTCATGAATAAACTTATTCCGAGTGATTTTTACGAGGGCAACATCAATACCATCGAGTGATGTACCACTCATTAAACCAATTGCATAAATTGTTTTTTGATCAAGTTGTTCTAATATCATCATTACCTCACCTTTCTCAAAATGATTGTTTATATTTTTCTAAAGCTAAGTAATAAGCACCAATTATTGGATCAGTATCATCAATCATAAAATTATATGATAAATTATGTTTTTGAAGGGTTTCTTTGATTCCAGCAACTACTATTGGTGAATCTAACACAAAACCACCTTTAAGGCCTAATTTAACACCATTAGGGAACTTTAATAAGTTATCTAGGCAAACTACTAGCTCACCTAATTGAACTCCCTCATTGTATAGAGCTAATCTTGCATCTTCGCTACTTTCAGCAAGTTGCTTTATATAAAGAGCATTACTAGCAATAGTTGCTTTATTGTTGTGATAAAAATAAGATTTTAAGCCAAACTCATCAACTAACCCGAGATGGGAAAGTAAGGCTTTATCAAACACAGATAACGGGATACCATGCTCGCTCTTATATATGATGTTAAGCGCAGCTTGATGGACTGCTGCGTAAGCAGAACCGCGTTCACCTAAAAGTTGACCCCAACCTGCTACCAAGTGAGTTTTCCCGGCATGGTAACCACAAATTGCACTACCCGTACCAGCAACAATAACTAACCCGTCCTCATAGACATTAGGTTTATCAAGCGGGGCGGAAGTAGTAATAACTGAGAATAATGCTTCAATGGCATCATTTTCAATCGAAACAATACAATCATATTTTTCACTAAAACGTTTCTCAAGTAAATCAACATTGGGTGCAACGCTTAAGCCACTAACTCCCATTTGAATTACTGCGAGTTTTCCAAACTTTTTAGTTTCTTGGATAACTTCGTCTAATGCTTCTTCAATAGTCGAAAAAGCTAAATCTTTTACAACAGCTGGTGACCCAATGCCAAAACGTTTTTGGTAAATTTTCTCGCCGTTGGGCCGGTAGCAAGTAATCTTAGTACTAGTACCACCAGCGTCTACACAAATGAAATAAACATCCATTTTTTTCATATTATGCCTACTTTTCAATTAGTTTGAACTTGCTACCTGGAGGCAGTATTTCTACTAATTTATGGGCACAGTTAGGGATTCTACCGACAACATTGCATCTAAGAGATGCTTCCATTGGCATAAGAGCAATTCCTACTTCGCCAGCATAACGCAAATATAATTTATTATCAACTGTTACATCCATTGTTTGAACTGGATCATTGTGATGAGGTTCAATTGCTTTATCCGTCCGAACGCTTGATCTTACCATATAAGGGCTTTGATCAGTCCGCGAGCGATGGTTTTTAAAAATCATTTCTTTTTCAGCATCTGTTACATCGCTTAATAACTCTACTGGAATTTTAGCATACTCATAATCATAGTTTGCTAAGTCACTTAGTTCTTCACTGCTAGCATAAGCATCACCAAAACCAACTTCATCAACGCCAGCTATAGCAAGTTCAGCTAGCACAATATCCCGGGGCGCAAAGCGATGATTTTCTACTGTTGGTAGCCCCTCATAAAGCGGTGGACGCTTCTTGAAATTTGCTGGAATAAAAGCCATAATTGTTAAGCCTAGCCGTTTATATTCTTTATTTTTAAAGATAACATCATCAATGCTAATACCAGTATAACGTTTAGGATAGAAATTGTAGCTTGCTCGCACTTTAGTAGGATTAAGTCCGCTAGCAACTAAACGGTTTAAGTAATCACTAGTAAGGGTAGCGGCGTTTAATTCAATAAAATAGGAACATTCGTTAGACATCTTAACAATCTCTTCTACACTAAAACCATAATCAAGACGCAAAGCATAAATTGACTTAGGAATGTTAAATGTTGCCATCATGTCTTTAGAAACATCAATAATTAGCTTCATGCCTAAATTATCAATCTCGGAAAGAATCTTTTCAAGTTCAAGACTCGCATTAACAGATTCTGGAATATGAGCCGACGTAAATACTATTTCAATACCGGCAGCTTTCGCCAAGCGTAAATAATTAATGTTATCTTCTAATGAATAATCTTCTAATCCTACATATATTGAAATAGCTGGTTTCATCTTTTGCATGCGTTCACCTATTAATAGATTAGATATGGTTTTCTAATCTCTTTAAACGCTTTTTCATCACGGTCTAAAAGAGCCCATTGTTCTTCTAAAGTATAACGGCGTTCAATCATGTAATCGCAGCCTGTTTCAAATTCAAACATACATGGACGACCTTCTACATATGGAGCATTTATTGTTAATTTATCAGGATACATTTTCCAAATAACATCTAGCATCGCCCAACTTGTTTTTATTGTGTGGAAAGTATTGCGATCAGTAATATGAACGAAAACACCGCCACAAAGTTGTTTGGGATATTTGCCAAAAGTTGGGGTAAACCATTGTGGTCTAAAATATACTCCCGGTAAATTTAATTTATTAAGTTCTTCAGCTAATCTTTCACTTTTAATCCAAGGTGCACCAACTAATTCAAATGGTGTAGTAGTACCCCGGCCTTCTTCAACACTAGTGCCTTCGAAAACGCAAGTAGTGTTATATGCATAGGCAGTATCAACTGTTGGAAAGTTTGGTGAAGGTAATACCCAAGGCAACTTAGTATCTTCATAACTCATTTCGCGCTGCCAACCCTTCATTGGAATAACCGTTAGGGGAGCATTAATACCATATTCTTTGTTAAATAGCAATGCTAATTCACCGATTGTCATACCATGACGTTGAACAATTGGATAGTAGCCCACAAATGAGCGATATTTTAAATCTAAAATGTTACCTTCAACATGGACACCATCAACCGGATTTGGTCGATCAAAAACAACAAATAGTTTATTATATTTAGCACATGCTTGCATGCAATATGCCATTGTGTAAATAAAAGTGTAATAACGAGAGCCAGCTTCTTGAATATCAATTGCCATAATATCAATTGAATCCATGATTTCTTCACTAGGACGACGTGTTTCGCCGTATAGGCTATGAACCGTTATGCCTGTTTCTTCATCTACATAAGTTGATAAATGAACTCCTGCTTGAATGCTTGCTCTTACACCATGTTCTGGCGAAAATAAAGCAACAAGGTTAGTTTTTTCTCTTAGTATATCAATGCTTGTTTTAAATGAGCTATCAATACCAGTTGGATTAGTAATTAGTCCGACCCGTTTGCCTTTAAATATTTCTGAAAATTCGTCAATTCGTTCAATCCCTAAAATTGTTTTATTCATTGTTTTCCTCCTCTATGTCAACTTGGTGAACTATTTTTTCCAAGTCAATGTGTTTTAAATAGTAATATGACGATCTGCTAATTTGCAATGTCAAGAAAATTGGTAAGCTTAAGCCAATAAAAAACCAAATGTAGTATAGGTATACTCCGATTATCATAAGAATTAGCATAAGGAGCATTCCGAATGTTACCCAAAAGTATCGGAAGCAAATGTAAAGGCTAGTTCTAAATAATTCACCTGTTTTTAAACTAGGAAAGGTTATTATTAAAAGGGGCAGATGTAAGATTGTAAACACTAAGATTATTAATACCACAACCATTACCCAGAATCCCGCTTGCCCTAGAATATTCTCAGAACCCACCTTAGTCATGTAAAACCACAAGCTGACCCCAGCAATACTACCGATAAAAGTAATAATCAAGCCAACAATAAAAGACTTCTCCGAGTATTTAGCAAAGTTACGAAAATAGGCACGAAATACTTGATACGGGCTATCTTCAATACTTTCTTTCATTGTTGCGTAAGCAGCCGTTATTGCGGGAAAAATAGTAATGATTGGAATAACTAGACATAATGTCAAAATGTTAATGATTAGAAAGGCAAATACCCATTCAAAAAACACAAATAGTTTACTACTCTGCTTTTTATCTTCATTCATAATTAGCACTCCTCACAAATGAACAAAAATTCACTTAATATATTCTATCACATTTTATTGCAAAAATAAAGCATTTAATATTTAAAGTTGTTATTCCCAATAAAATAAAATTAAACATAATCATCTTAATAATTTTGTGTAAAAGAAAATAGTCGAAGAAAGTAATTTCTTCGACTATTGTTTTATTCAAAATATTCTATTGAGCTAATAACTCTGCTAATTTATTTTGATAAACTGATTGTAATGCGTTAAGTTCAACAGCTGGAGTCATATCATTAGCAGTATTAACAATGATAGCTTGAGTACGTGGATAAATACCATGTTCGCCATAATGTGAACCATCACCTAATGTCATAGAGATTTGTTGGATCATTTCAAAGTAAGTATACTTAGTGCTTTGAGCAGAAAGGATAGCTTTGATACTTTGTTCTGAACTAATTCTCTTTTCAAGGTAAGCTTGATATTTTTCTTCAGTACTTAATGCAGTTGACTTAGATTCAGGTTTTAGACCTCTTGTTAAGTCATCCATAATATTGAAGATGATTTCACTATTGATACCATTTTCACCATTAGCAACGTTCTTAACACCATATACAGATTCATATTTTAGTGGAATCTTATATGTTGATAAAGATTCATCGTTATCCATTCTAGGATAAGGAACTGCTGAAATTTCAAATTCTAATGTTGCTGGCCAACGGTCATTGTTTCCATAGAACCACATTGAACCAGAGTTGAATAATACCTTACCAGTATTGAAGTTAACAGTTGAAACTGTTGATCCATTTGGTTCCCAGTATAAATCTTCAAGATCTTGTAAATCATCATATAAACCAATAATACCAGCGTTAGCAAGTAATACTAATTCACCTTTAACGAATTGTAAACCGCGAGAAGCAGCGAAACCTAATGCTATTTCGAAGTAGTCACCACCCATAGCCCATTTTTGACCTTTAGTTTCTTCTTCTGCTTTAAAAGCAGTTTGAGCTTCTGCTAATAAGTCTTGGAATGCACTCCATGTCCATTCATTATTGTTCCATAATGTAGCAGGATCAGGTAATCCGTATTGGTCAATTAATGTTTGGTTATAGTGTAGCCAGTGGTCAGGACGAGCCATACCGCTGCTGTAACCATAAACTTTACCATTAACAGATGACATTGTATTGAAGTTAGGATCTTGCTCATAACCATAGTCAGTAAAGATACCTACTTGTTTACCCTTCTTAGTTTCAGAAAGAATTGCTAAAGCTTTATTCTTAACTAAAGTTGGAATCCAGCTTGAGTCGATCAAGAAAACTTCACCAACATCGTTTGAATAGTTAACACCTTCATAAATCCACTTAACACGTGATGGCCCCCAAGGAGCTTCACCAGGATAATCTAAGTATTGAAGAGTGATATTGTATTCAGCTTCAATAGTAGCCATTAATTGCTTCTTTTCAGTAGCTCTTTCACCTTTATAATCAGCATCAGTTGGATCATATTCATTCTTAGGTAATACCATGATCTTGATATCCATAGCTTTACCATCAAAGTTTACACGATTATATTCCCAATCCCAAGTATCAGGGTCTAAGCACTTTTCTTGGTTAGGGTTGGTTGAGCAATATTCACCAACAGGAGTACCGCCGCCGCCTTGTTTAGCCGCTACTTTAACAGTAACATCTTTAGTTGCTGTTGCAGCACCATTTTTAATAGTAGCTGTTAAAACAACTGTTTGAACTGCTGAAGTTTGACTAATCTTAGCTGCTCTACCTTGAACCGCAACACCAGTACCAGATTTAACTGCCCATGTAATAGTAGAGCCATTTGTTCCACTAACTGGAAGCGTGAAATCCTCACTAACTGTACCTAAGTCAGCTGATAAAGCATTCTTATCTGCATCTGCTTTTTCTTGATCAGTTGCATCAGGATTAACAACTTTACATTTTTCTTGTGTAGGATCTTCAGCACAAGTTTTTTCTGCTGGTTGTTGTTCACATTTTTCTTGTGTAGGATCTTCAGCACAAGTCTTATCTTTCTCCTTGCATCCAACTAAAATTGAGCATGCAAGAAGAATGACTAAAGATAATACAAAGTATTTTCTAAATTTCATTTTTCAATTCTCCTTCTTATTTATTTCTTTTTATGAGTATTCAACCTCACTATTATTTTATCATATTTAATCTAAAAAATAAAGCAAATAGTTAAAGAGATTATAATATTTTTTTAATTTATCGCTTTAAGGGTGAATTAGTTTAAATCTTTCGATGTATACGTATACACTTTCCAAACTTCAAAACCAAATTGCCGATATAAATCTAGCAAATTTGTCCAGTCAATTAGGAGTTCAGTCGCATTATTTGCTGCTAATTCATTAATACAACTTGCTAAAAGATTATGGGCGATATTACGTTTACGGTAATTAACATCTACGCCTAGTGGACCAATGCCACCTAAAGAGTTAAATCTTGCACGGTAGTTCATATTATAACTTCCTAAAGCAACCTTTGTACTATAATCACCAATCTTACAGAATCCACATACGATGTTTTCTCCATTAATACAGATTAAATAATCACGGCCACTTCCTCCTCTTTTAAAGTAATCTTCCATTTCAACTAACCAGCGGCCTGAAAAGTTAGTCGTCATCATCTTCTTTAAACCCTCATAATCAGCTATTTCTGCTCTTCTTATGACATATGTGTTATTATCACGATATGGCATTAAACTTACATATTCTAGCTTATTATCAACCTTCTTAACTAAATCCTGTGTCTGGTATAACGCATTGTAGCCTCGATGTTCAAGCCAGGTAATAGCCGACTTCAGATCAACGGGAACTCCTGGAAAGAAATTATCGTAGTCACGACCAACGTAAATTTTTTTCTTTTTTAATGCTCTAAATATATCTTCAACTCTTTTTAAAAGTAAACTTCCTATTCCATTTTTTCGATACTGAGGTAAAACATAAATTAAACTAATCCAACCAGTATCTTGATAATCGCCGACATTATATTCGCGATTCCAAACCTTTGCAATAACATACCCCATCAATTCATCACTATCGCTGTAAGCTACTTGTGAAATATTTCCTATTGAGTATTCATGTTCCCCATCATCATAATTAATAATATTCTTATTAAATAGTTCTTCCGTAATTGGAAAAATAAAACCAAATTCTTTATTCCAAGCCTTGTATAATTCTTCTTTTTTATTACATTCTTTTAATGTTATTATCTTCATTCTTCACCACGCCTTTTTTAGAAAAATATAGGGAAGACTCGCATCTTCCCTATAAATTTTTAGATTTTAGTCAGAGTAAATAATTTAACTATTAGCTAAATTATTTTCTCTTTAATAAAGATAATGCAACAGCACCAATACCTGCTAATGCAGCAATACCAGCTAATACTGTAGCAACAACAACTAAGCCATTGTCTTCAGCAGCAACTTGAGTAGCCTTAGCTACGTCTTCTGTATTATCTGTAGTAGTTTTGATTGTTTCTGTAGTACCCTTAATAGAATCTACAGTTGCGTTAGCTGTATCTAACTTACCTTCAACACCATTGATTGAAGCTTCGATAGATTCTTTAGCATCAGTAACTAAGTCTTTTAATGAAGTAGTAGAACTATTGATTAATTCAGTTAAATTATCTTCTAATTCTGCTAATGCATCAGCAACTTCTTCACCGTCAGCTTCGATTTCATTAACTGTGCAAGTATAAGTTGCAGTAGTCATGTTACCAGCTTTATCCATTGCAGTTACCTTAACATCGTAATCACCAGGAACCCAAGTATTAACTTCTTGTGAATCTAATGAGTACCATACATAAGTAGCATTTAATAAGTTACCTTCAACATTATCCCATGCGCCGATTACGCCGTCTAAGAAATGGAAGTCACTACCGAATGCAACTGTTACGTCACGAACTCTAACAACAGGAGCGATAGTATCAGCAACCTTAACTGTAGCAAACTTAGTAACAGTGTTTCCACCATTTTCAACAGTCATCTTAACTTGGTATGAACCAGCTAATTGACCATTTGCTTTGTCAGCTTCAAATTCAGGAGCATCAAATACGATCTTGTGGCTAATTTCTTGACCAGCAACACTCTTATTTAATTCATTGTAAGCACGGTTATATGCCTTTGCAATTGATTCTAATTCGAAGTTTGCAACGTCAGAAACAACTAATGCTTTTCCATCAACTGTAAGAACAGGAGTGTAAGAAGCAGTATTTGCAACAACTACGAATTCAAGAGGCATATTGTAAGTTAACTTAGTGATAGGATTATAAACTGTAGTATTTACAGAAATATGATCACCAGCAACATAACCAGCAGTGCTTAATTCATATTCAGTGAAATCATCTGGTAAGTAACCATTGCAGTTTTCACTTTCAGGATCTGAATAGTCAGAAGATGCAGGCCATGCAGTTCTATGTTTTCTATTCAAGAAGTTAGAAATTTCTGAGTTAAATGTACCAGGAGAAGCAGTGATACCTGTTTCAGCAACACCTTCCCAGTAAGATGTAGATAGACCATTAGCAGCACGTACATTACATACATAACTAATCATCCAACCCCATTTAGTACGCATATCTGCACTTCCCCAGAATAAATCTGAATTTGCAGAAGTAGAAATCATTTCCCAGTTAAGACTCTTACCACCAATTGGGTAAATGTCAGCAACTGTTAATTCAGGTTTAGCAGCACTACCATTGTATACAGTATACCATGCATTTAAGTCTTTTTCGAAATCTTTAATCATGTCTTCCCAAGTTGCATAAGGGTACTTGTAAACAGCAGTAACACCATTAACAACTACAGTATATTCATTTGAGATTTCATCACGATATTCAGTAACTAACCATTTTGCATACATTTCTTCTGCCATTTCAGCAGCTTTTGCAGCAATACCGCCAGCTCTCTTATAAACAACATCGCCATCAGCGTCTTTGCCATCTACAAGATCAGAACCATCATAATTCTTATCAGCAGCAACTTTATTGCCTTCTTCAAGAACATAATCACCATATTCAGCAGTTAATTTCTTTTCTTTAATTGCTAAGCGAATAGTTTCGATTTCAGCTTTCTTTTCATTAATAATTGTTTGTTGTGCAGCAGCAGCAGCTTTAGCAGCAGCACCACCAGCAGCAGCAGCAACTTTGCCATCAATGATAGCTTGAGCAGCATTTTCAGCAGTGATTACAGCTAATTCAAGACCAGTAGCTTCAGTCTTTAATGAACCATTGTCATTAAATACTCTTGCAGTACCAATCTTAGTCTTTTGACTGTCAACATTTACTTTTGCAGTAGCAACTTCAGCTTTTAATGTAGCTAATTTAGTATCTTCATTAGTCTTATAAGTTTCTAATGTAGTTGTAGCGTTAGTTAAATCACCTTCTTTAGCAGCTAATTCATTAAGAACTGCAGCATACTTGTCAGCGAATAATTTATCCATACCAATTGATTCATATGAAGCTTTAGTAGCTTTATATTTGTCAACTTGAGCTTGAGATTCAACTACAGCTTGTTTGTAAGCAATGAATTGTTGAGTAGTTTCGATAGCAGCAGTCTTAGCTTTTAATTCAGCTTCCTTGTTAGAAAGTGTAGCTTCTAAAGCAGCTAGAGAAACTTTTTCATTTGCTAATGTAGATTTTGCAGTAGCAATAGCAGTTTGTGCAGCGATGTAATCAGCAGCAGTAGCAGCTTCAGCTTTTGCAGTAGCTTCTAAGTTAGCAAGAATTGCATTTTGTTTAGCAAGTTCAATTTCAGCAGTAGCGATTGCAGCGCTTGGAGTAGTCTTCTTAGCTTCTTCTTCTACCATCCAAGTTGTTAATACGCCCCATGCTTCTTCAGTCTTTAATTGTGCAATAGCGTCTTTTACAAAGTCAGCTTTAACAGCTGCTTTTGCTTCAGCAGTCATAATTGAAGATTTGAAAGATGCAGGATCACTTAAATCTGCGAATGCATAAGCGATACCAGATAAGTTGATCATTTGTGAGAAGTTAACCTTTTCACCAGCAACGATTTCAACAATATTAGTACCTTCTAATAAAGCATAACCTTTACCGTTTTGAACGTTTTCAGCAAATGCTAAATCGCCAGATGCATAATTAGAGCATTGTAATTCAGCTTTGTAAGCAGCGTCACGACCATATAAGAATGCTTGAGCAGCCATATCTAGCCATTTACCACCATAGAAAGCAGCAGTGCTTCTATTTAAGTAACCAATTTGGTCAACGAAACCACCAGCAGGAACAACTACGTCATTGTAAGGAGCACGAACGTGTCCAGCAGCAACAGTAGTGTCTACAGCTAACATAGCAGCGTCAACTGTACCATAAGTACCAACATATTCAGGAACGAAGCATACAGCTAACTTAGTTTCTGCATTATAGAAATCCCAGTTATCAGATTTCCAACCAGCACCTAAGAAACTGCTGTTTAGATTAGTTGGAGCACTTTCCATATATCTCCATACTAAACGGTAGCCTTCAATGCGATCTTTTTCGCCTGAATCAACTTTTACTTTGTTGTATTCACCAGTAGGATTTCCTTCATCATCAAGGATTGGGCTGTTAAGATCATCTTCTTCGCCATCAACCATTTTGTTGCGAGCTTTAGAAGCATCATCTGTACCAACACCATTAGCATCCCAATAATAATCGAAATCTACTAGACCATTGTCAAATAATTCTTGTACTGTTAGACCAGATACAGCTTTACCTTCACCATCGAAGATAACGTATGCTTGTCTATTATTAGCACCTTTATCAGTACTTGCCATGTAATCCATAACAACATCTGTATCTTTATCATTGATACAGAAGAAACTTAGAGATGGGTCAGGAGCATTACCTCTAATGTAATTACCACCTTCTAAGAAAGTACCATTATTCCAAGTACCAGAAGTTGTAAAGATACCTTTACCAATACCAACTTCATCAGCCTTGTTTCCACCTTGGATATATTCACCGTAAACTTTACCAGTAGCTGCACCATCTGCAAATTGTGTAACTACTACTTTTACGCCACTCCAAGGGTACATTCTTACACTTCCACCCCATAACTTATCTTCATATTCAGTGCCTTTAGCACCTTCGTAATCGAAGTAAGCAGGGAAAGTAGTATAAATACTGTCCATAATGTACATTGGAATTTCAATAACTTCGCCATTTTCGTCTTTAATTAAGTAAGGATTTTCAAAGAACTTGCCTTCAGCAGGTTGTGCTTCAGCAAGAACGGTTTTAGAACCCATACCAAACATTAATAGAGCGATTGCGAATACGCTTAAAAAAGCAAAAACTCTTTTCATAATTTTCTTTTTCCTCCTAATTAATGTATTTGAAAGTGTTTGCGTATACATTATAGCACAAGTTAAAATCTTTGGCAAGTGTTTTATTATAAATTAGTCCACTAAATTATAATTTTTGGGCCTATTTGACCTTTTTAAACTTGTAATTTTCCCGATTTTTTCCCATTTTTTCTCATCTTACTCTTTTGTTGGCATTTAAAAGAACGCAAGTAAAACGCTAAAAATGGGCTATTTACTTGTTAATTTTTTCCTATTTAATCTATTATGCAATTTATCTCAAATACATTATTTGATATTTAACTTGATTAATTATTTTTAATCAGTTTTTCTTTTAACCACACCCTTTTCACACGAACACAAGACCATTAAATTATATATAATATATATGTAAAATATTACCAGATGTTGTTACAAAAAGGCGCCCGCAGAGCGCCTTCATCATTACATTTTTGAGTATGCATCCTCATCAATTATTACAGTAACATCAGGGTGTTTGTGTAAAATACTAGCTGGAAATTCTTCAGTAATTGGGCCTTTTAATAGACTAACTACCGTGTCAGCTTTACCTTTTCCGCTGATTAACATTAAGATTGATTTAGCTTGCATGATGTTCTTAATACCCATTGTAACAGCATGAGTTGGGACTTCATCAATACTATTAAAGAAACGTTTGTTATCTTGTCTAGTACGATCTGTTAAAGTAACAACAAATGTCTCTTGACTAAATGAAGTACCTGGTTCATTGAAACCAATGTGACCATTGCCACCAATACCTAGTAATTGAATATCAACACTAGCTTTCTTTAGGGCTGCATTATATGTTTCACATTGTTCATCTAACTCAGCTTTTGTGCCTTTAGCGCTCGGAATATGAACGTGAGCTTCTTCAATGTCAACATGATTAAATAGGTTATCATGCATGAAACGATAGTAGCTTTGAGGATGCTCAGTGCTAATACCACAATATTCATCTAAGTTGTAAGTTGTTACATCTTTGAATGATATTTCTTTATTTTCATATTTTTTGATAAGATTTTGATAAGTGCCAATAGGGCTGCTGCCTGTTGCTAAACCTAAAGTCGATTTAGGATTTTTTTTAATTTGATCAGCTAAGATTTCAGCTGCTTTTTTACTCATCTCATCATAGTTTCTTGTTACAATAATTTTCATTATTTATCCTCCGTTATGGTAACTGGTGATACTCCAGTTGCCGTCTTTTTGCCTGTCAATACTTTTGCTAAAGCTTTAAAAGCAAGTGGTGTTGCTTCATAGCTGCACAAATAGGTTGATAAATTATTTAGAACTCGATAATCATATGGTGTGCGAATGGCAATTACAATTAGTTTCTTTCTATCTAATGAATTAATTAATTCAGCTTGTGACGCATTGAAGCAAGCATTATAACTACAGTAAACTACTTTATCATAGTCGTTTGCTTTTTTAATCAATTGTTCTTGTTCTTCCACACTCGGCGCAAGTGGCATATATGCTTTATCACATGTAAAAGGCATATATTCAGCTAGGCTTTCACCACCATTTTCATCGTTTTCAACTAATGTCACTACTTTTATTTTAGGGAAAACAATTAATGTCTTTTCATCTTTAGTAATCGGAATTAAGTGTCTTTCATCTTTAATTAATGTAATACTATCAAGGCTGACTTTCTCGCTAAATTCAACAGCTTTTTTATTGCATAGTAGTGGTTCTACTTCAGTAAAGTTTTCTTTCATGTTGTGAGCAAACATTGCTTTATACTTAAGAATTCTCTCAACTGATGTGTTAATTAAATCAAGTGAAATCTTACCTTCTTTAGCAAGGCGAATAGCCGTGTCATAAAACTGTTTTTGCATATCGATATTACGCGCGCCACATAGTAACATAATGTCATTTCCCGCATTAAATGTTCGATAAACAATTTCATCAAGGGGATGATTGTCATATACAGCTGACATTGTTAATGAGTCAGTTACAACAAGCCCATTATAGCCAATTTCTTCACGAAGAAGACCTGTTAAAATGTTTTTTGACATGGTAGTAGGATACGTTTCATCGTATGTTGTAAACATTACATGACTAGACATAATGCCTGGCCAATCTTCTTCTTTGGCTTTAATAAATGGTTTTAATTCCATTTGGTAAAGACGTTCCTTCGTAAAGTCTACTTTAGGTAAGCCAATATGAGAATCTACCGAAGTATCACCATGACCAGGGAAATGCTTGATAGAAGTCATCATTCCCGCATCAGTATAGCCTCTAACCGCGTCTCTTACATATTCACATACTACATCCGGATTTTCGGAATAAGAGCGAACATTGATAACCGGATTTAATGGGTTATTATTGATATCAGCATCAGGAGCAAAGTTAAAGTTAAACCCTAGTTCCTTCATTTCCTTGCCCATGTTATAGGCAAGTTGATAAGCATTATGGGAATTGCCCGTTGCGCTGATTGCCATCGCACCAGGTGATTGGGTAATTTTTTCAGTAACTCGTGCTACCATACCACCTTCTTGGTCTAAAGCAATAAATGGTGGAATTTTTGCATTTTTTAGAATCTGTTTGTTTAGTTCAAATATTTGTTTCGGATTACCACAATTATCTTTAAAGAAGATAATCAATCCTACTTTCATGTCTTCCACTTGCATTTTAAGTTCGGAACTATATTCCGTACCTGAGAAGGCAAGGCCAATCATTTGGCCTACCTTTTCTTCTAAGGTAAGTGAATTAAGATCAATTATTTTTTTTAGCACATTTTCCTCCATAGTCATTACTTACGACGTCTAAATACTAATGCTAGGGCCGATACGGCACTTATCATTATAGCAACATATGCTGCTGATTTTTTCTTACAACCTTTTCCAGGTTTTGGTTCTACTTGACATTTTTCTTGTGTTGGATCTTCCTCACATGTTTTTTCTACTGGAGGCTCCGTTTTGCATTTTTCTTGTGTTGGATCTTCCTCGCATGTTTTTTCTACTGGAGGCTCCGTTTTGCATTTTTCTTGATTTGGATTTTCTTCGCAAGTCTGCTCAATTGGTTCGTTGGCTTTTGTTGTAAATTCAAGTGGCTCGGCTGCTACTTCTTTAATTCCATTACCACTATTATATTCAACAACTATTTTAGCAGAATATGATGTATTTGGTAGTAATTCGCTAACAGTAATATCACCCGCTAAATCATGAAGAGCAATCTCTTTACCATTTACTTCGATATGAGCATTTTCAATTGTCTCATCGCGATCTGAAATCTTATAAGTTAGCACAGCATCAGAAATACTTGTGCTCTTTAGTGTTAATTTAGCTTCTGGTGTACGATTGGCATCCGTTGTAATACTAAACTTTTGAACAGCATTTCTTACTGAATCACCTTCAACATATTTGTATGAGCATGTAATATCATAAGTTGTGTTCTTTCTTAAATCTTCAAGGGTAATTTTGCCATTTTCCATCTTGAATGATTTTCCCGCAAAACTAAAGGTAATATCTTGGAATTCACCTTTTGTTAAGTTTTCAGCTTGAGTGAATGTGATACTATCATTAGTGGTAGCTGTACAACTAATACGAGGATCGGGCATTACTAATAGAATTGCATTACCAAGAGGACGCTCATTACCATCACTAGGGGTATTCATAACTTCTAATTGACCATTAATGCGGGCAAGCATTGTTACTGATCCACCACCATCAAAGCTATATGCTTCTTTACATCCTAAAACTCTTAGCATTTCAGCACATTCAAATAGCGTTGGTGAAACGTTGCAATCAGCTGCTGTCCCCCGGCCATTAGTCGTTAGCATTACTAAACTGCCATCTTCTTTAAAGCCAATTGCCATAAAAGGATTCGCAGTTGTAATGTAAGTATCAGTAGGATAACCTTTTTCAGCTAAATCAGTTGAATTCTTACAGCCTTGGAATTTTGGTTTTCCATTTTCCATTAATTCCCAAATATAACCAATAACATTATTGTAACCACTTAGCGCACCGCCCAATTCGTATTCACATTTTACACGGTCACCAGTTGCAATTAAGTTATCTAGGGAACCATCTTTACATGCTAAATAGAATTTACCAGTTGGCACACTATTAATCTTACCAATGGTTTCAACACGATTAACAGCGCCTCTTACATATAATGAACTTGCTGATGTGTAGCGGTTAAACTCATAATCACACAAGTATACTTTGTAACCTGTTAAGTCAACTTCTTGGCTTAGCGCTGTTGTATAAAGATTAATACCGGTTTCTGATGGTTTATTATTAGTAACTTTTAATAGCGTTTTACTCTCAATTGTATTGCCATCATAGACTTTTAAATATGGCATACTTGATTTTGTTACTTCTGATTGTAAAGCAGCAACGTGATCTTTTTGAGTACTACCAAAACCAACAACACCACGATTTGGTGCTGAATTACCAACAGCGCGTAGCACTTCACCATCTTGAACGAAGTAGTTAGTTGGTTGACCAGTTGCATTTATATCAAAGAAGTCACCATTAACAGCGCCAACAACAATCCAACCAGGATTCTTGGCTTCAAAGTCAAGCGCTGTATCACGGCATGTTACTTTAGTCCAAGCATCATCAGAACCAGTACTCCAAGTAACAACCTTGATAGCTTCGGCTTCCGATGGTAAAACCATCCATTGGAAAGTATGGTTATCGTAACCTTCCGATTCAATACCATGAAGTTTACCAGATATTTGTTGAGTAGATACGGTTACACCGCCTTCAAGTTCCCACTTATTTTCATCTTCAAGTGGTAATAACCAAGGGGATAACGCTTCTTGTTCAGCATTTACTGTAACGACTGGCAAGAAACAAACCATCAATAATAAGACAATACTACTTATTAGGATTTTCTTTTTCATTTTTTCTTTTCTCCTTTATTTATTTCTTGCGTTTGATAAATAGTAAAGCAAGAGTCGCTAGACTAGTCATAACAGCAATGGCTGCTGCTGATTTTTTCTTACAGCCTTTTTTAGGCTCTTCAGGAGTTGGAGTTGGATCGGGATCAGGTTTAGTTTGACATTTTTCTTGAGTTGGATCTTCTTCACACGTTTTTTCAACAGGTGGTATTTGACACTTCTCTTGAGTAGGGTCTTCCTCACATGTTTTTTCTACCGGACCTGGAGTTTCGGTTTTTTCAGTTGTAAACGTTAATTTATCACTACTTATTGTTTTGATACCACTACCGCTATCATATTCAACAACTAAAACAGCTTCATATGTTGTTTCTGGTGTTAAAGCATCAATTGTTAGTGTACCAGTTAATTCATGAATAGTAATTTTCTTTTCACCAAGTTGGACATAAGCTTCTTCAATTACTTCATCACGGTCTACAATTCGGTAGTCAATTAGCGCCGAAATATCTAAGGCTTCTTTAAATGTTAAACGAAGAGTTGGTGTACGATTGATTGAAGTTGTTACATTAAATTCAACTTTACCTTTTCGTGATACACCATTTTCAACATATTCATAATTACAAACGATGTTGTAGTTAGTACCTTTTCTTAAGCCTTCTAGGGTAACTTTTCCATCTTCCATCGGGAAAGTCTTACCAGCATATGAGAAAGTAACATTTTTGAATTCACCATTGGTTAAGTTTTCCTTTTGAGTAAAGGAAATAGTTGAGTCAGTAACATTAGCAAGTTCCACTTTAGGATCTGGCATTACTAGTAAAACCGCATTTCCTAATGATCTTTCGCGGCCATCAGAAGGTTTATTCATAACTTGTAATTGGCCATCAATTCTAGCAATCATTGTTGTCGATCCGCCACCATCAAGGTTGTAACCTTCAGTACAGCCTAAATAGCGTAAGAATTCGGCACAGTTATATAAGTGTGGTCCCACACCATATTCAGCCGCCGTTCCACGACCATCAGTAGTAAATAGAACAATTGAGCCATCTTCTTTAAAACCAAGTAGTGTATGATTTCTTTCAGTGTAAATATATGCACCATCAGCTTGACCGCCATCCATTGCATGCCAGCCACCATCTACATATGATGTAAAGCTATTTACACCCATGTATTTAGATTTACCATCTTGTAAAACAGAATGATAATAACCCATTGTGTTATTAATACCTGCAAGTGAACCGCCTAATTCGTATTCGCATTTTACTTGATCACCAATCTCCACAGTGTTAACAAGTGAATCATCTTTAGTAGCAATATAGAATTGACCTAGCGGAACTTCTGTAATTGTCGTTTTGCTGGTAATATCTGTAATTTGACCTTTTACAAAAATATAACCTTCAGAAATACGATTGTATTGGTATTTTCCAACATATACTTTGTAGCCAGTTAAATCAGCGTTACCTTTAAAAGCAGTAGTATAAACATTAACGCCTGTTGCACTAGGAGCTTTATTAACAACTACTACTTCTGTCCGTGAAGTTGTTGCACCTTTTTCTAATACTTTTAAATATGGATTATTAGAACGAACAATATTAGTATAATTAGCATCAACATGAACTTTTTGTGTATCACCAAAGCCAATTACACCTTGATATAAAGCGCCACTTCCTGTAGGCTTAAAGACGTCACCATCTTGAATAAAGTAATTGATTGGGCGGCAGTCATCATTAATATGGAAGAAGTCACCGTTAATACCACCAATTACTACCCAGCCTGGATGAGATGCTTCATATTCTTCAATAGTTTCGCGAAGGGTTAAGCCTCCCCAACCATCAGCACTACCAGCACTCCATGTAACAACTTTAATTGCTTCGGAATCAGCTGGAATATTTAGCCATTGGAAAGTATGATTATCGTAAGATTCGCCAACACCACCTTTTATACTACCGATGTGTTGAGTTGAAACCGTAGCACCACCGATTAGATCCCATGTATTACGTGGGCCTAATGTTTTTAATGATGGAGCAATTTGTTCTTCAACATATGCGGCATTCGTTATAACAAGTGGTAAAATCATAAAAAACATTAAAAAACAAATTAGTGATTTAAATATATTTTTTCTCATATTATCTTCTCTTTCTAAAAACGAGTGCTAATGCTGACATTGTGGTAATCATTAAGGCAACATACACTGCAGATTTTTTCTTACAACCCTTTTCAGGTTTTGGTTCTACTTGACATTTTTCTTGTGTTGGATCTTCCTCACATGTTTTTTCAACTGGAGGCTCCGTTTTACATTTTTCTTGCGTTGGATCTTCCTCACATGTTTTTTCAACTGGAGGCTCCGTTTTACATTTTTCTT
>CAYJAQ010000001.1:0-23378 GCA_964368275.1 uncultured Staphylococcaceae bacterium | reverse complement strand
GCGTTGGATCTTCTTCGCACGTTTTTTCTACTGGTGCTGCTTCTTTTGTTTTAAATGAAACAGCATCCGATTCAACTTCACCACTTGAAGCATCCTTTTCATATTCAGCAATTACTTTAACTGAATATTCAGTATTTGGTGTTAAATCTTCTAAAGTTACCGTTCCTCTATCGCCAGTAACTTCAATAAACTTTTCACCATATTGAATATAACCTTGTTTTAATACTTCATCACGGTCCGTAATCTTGTAGCTAATATTCGCAGTTGTTTCATTAACTTCTAGAACACTAACTTCTGGTACGGGAACACGGTAAGCATTAGTTTTTACAGTAAAATCTTTAGCACCTTTATAGGTATGACCATTATCGGTATAAGTATATGTACAATTAATAGTGTACGATGTATTTTTTCTTAAGCCATCAATAGTGATTGCATCACCTTCCATCGTGAAAGTTTTGCCACCGAAAGCAAATGTAACATTACTAACAGTTCCTGGTGCTAGTTGTTCTTTAGTAAACTTAACAGTTGAGTCAGTTACTTGAGCAACTTCAATACCAGATTTCGGCATTACAACAAGCCATGCATTACCAATTACTCGGTGTGATGTCCCATTACCATCAGCAGGTACAGAGTCTGTTTGTAAAACACCATTTTCATTTAAATAAGTTAAATCGACAGATCCACCGCCATCAAGGTTATAACCTTGTACGCAGCCTTCATTTTTTAATAGTTCGCCCATTTCGGTAACTGATGGGCCGCTGCGACGCGATCCTGTCATACTACCAGCGCCAGCTACCATAATAACAACACTGTTATCAGCTTTAAAGCCGATTACCGCTCTTTGACGGTCACCTGTAGCATATGTATGGCCAGCATAATTAGGTTTAGCTTCTTCGGTTGAACCATTGGTTAATATTTCAAAAATATAACCCATGGCATTATTGCAATCTTGCCAAGCACCTGTCATGTCATATTGGCATAACACTTTGTCATCTACTTTTAAAGAAGATGAAAGATTGGCATCTTTACTTACTAAATAGAAAGTACCCTTTTTAACTTCCGTAATTGCGCCAATATTGGCACCATCAACAATTTTAGTAATCGTACCTTTTAAGTATGATCCTAAATTATCGCCATCTACATATACCCCACCATGTAAACCATCTACGCTATAGCGGAAGTTTTCATAACTACCAGCGTATACAGTATAACCAGTAAAGTCTACTGATCCAGTAAAACGTGGATTAAAGATAGCGGTTCCTGTAGTAGGAAGGGCATTAACCTTTTCTAACTCTCCATATTGAACAGGATCATCGCCATTATAAATCTTTAGTTGCATTAAATCGGTAGCAACTGGTGCCCCAACATTTGGCATTGTATTTGTAATATAGGTACGATCTTCATTAATGCCTAAAACATCGTGCACAGGGCTACTACTTAAGAAATCCTTCTTGTATACATTGCCATCACCAATCCAAGTGTCAAGCGGTTCTTTGGTATTAGCTTCCCAAGCATTTCTTAAATGTTCAGGCACAGCGCTAATATCGGTTTGGTTATGGAAGAAGTCACCCGTAATAGCACCTACAACTGTCATACCAGGATTGTTTAGCTGATAATCTTTAGCAATTTGTTCAACAGTACCAGCGCCCCAACCATTAGTGGTTGTTAGGCCCCAAGCAACTAGTCTGACTGCTGTGTTTTCACCTGGTGCTGTGATGGAATAAACATCCGTTTCATTAAAGAACTCGGGGTCTTCATGTTTTGCTACACCCATTCCTTGGGCTTTGAAAACAACACCATTTTCATATTCAATTGTTCGTGCTTCTGTTACTTCTTTTACATATGCACTGGTTGCTGCGTGGTCATTAACCCCAAAAGCGCCCAAGATGCATACGGTAAGTAAAGTCAATAAGATGTATCTAACCTTTATAATTGACTTAGTTTTCATCATTTCTCTCCTTTTCGTATTTGTTTGATATCTTAATGTATCTACGATATGTGATTTTAACTAGTAGAAATACCGGAATACTAAAGCCACCAATAGCCATAATAAATGGCACCGTAATTGAGCTCATAATCGTAACAGCTACTACTACTAGCATTAAGAAACTAAATATTATGTCTTTAAAACCCATTGTAATTGATAGTTTAATATATTGCATAATACTTAAATCATCAAAGTGCACAATCATAATTGGTAAATGAACTACTGATAAAATAAATACCAAGATAATCGCAATTGTTAAATAGAAACCAACCATGTTGGCAACACTTGTTTGATAATTATTATAAAATACAAATAAACTATTTGTTAGTAAAAATGCGGAAACTAGTAGAATAATACCAAGACCTAATGTTTTTAAATAATACTTTTTAAAAGCTAAGAAGTATGGTTTAAAAATTGCGGTCGTCTTGCCATCTTCATAACCTTTTATCACGCTAAATGTCGCAATAATTGCTGGAAAAAAAGTAATTGATAATATTCCAACCATCACTAAAGTACTAACTAAAGGGCTCCAAGCGTCATCAATAAATAATAATAGAAAAGAAAGGGAGACTAGAAAGTTTAAAAGGTTTAACAGAACTAGCCGAGCAAGATAATCGAAAATACGATATACTGCGCTATTCATAAATCTTTTCATACTTTCACTCCCTTTCTCTTATCCTACGATACCTGTACGTTCAATACCTTCAACGAAGAGTTTTTGAACAAACATATAAGCAATTAACAATGGTAACATCATCAAGAAGGCTTCTGTATTAGCAATTAATGATGTAAATTGACTACTGCCTTTTATGTCAGTTGAGATACCATACTCAGGATTGAGTCGGATTAGCAAATTCCCCAACCATTCAGCAGTGTTAATAATTTGAATAGTTAATAATGGGAAATCAGAGCTGCTGACCCCAAACATCGAAGTATAATATACGTCATTCCATTGCCATACAAAGGCGAATAGTGCAACTGTAGTCATAACACCACGAGCGTTTGGTAACATAACACTCCAGAAAGTTCTTACAATACCAGCACCATCAATTTGGGCTGATTCTTCTAGTTCAATTGGGATACCCCTAAAGAACTGACGGAATAAGTAAACAAACAGTGCTGCTCTTATACCTTGACCAGTAATAGCCATGATATAGAAAATATAATCTTTTCCTGGCCCTCTGATTGAAATACCTCTAGTAGAATTAGTAATTGCTTTAATGATACCAAAAATATCAAAATTACTAAAGAACAATGCGCGCGAAGCCGCTGTTGTTTGTGGAGGCATAATAAATGTTAACATGATTAACCAGAATAGAATGTTACTGCCTTTGAATTTTAATCTTGCAAATGCATATCCAGCAAGAGCAGTAGCAGCTACCTGACAAACAGTAGTTAATGCTGATACCCGAATATTGTTGAGTAGAGCCCGCCAATAGTCAGTTAGTTCCATTGCTATTTGAAAGTTAACAATCGAAAATTTCTCAGGAATCCAAACAATTAATGGGTTTGCAAGATCAGCGGGATCTTTAAACGCTTGTGTTAATTGTTGGAAAATTGGAAACACAATAACGAACGACAAACCTGCGATAATAATACCTCTAAGGATTGAAGTAGCTGTCATAGAAATCTTGCGTGATCTTACTGCTTTCTTTACTGGATTGCGTAAGTCAGCCATAATTTCTTGATACTTTTGACGTCCTTCTTGACGAAGTTGTTCATTACGAATTTGTTTTTCTTCTCTATTTTTCATCTTGATAGAACACCACCTTCGACAAGATACCAACAAATATAGCCAAGATTAGGATTGATACAATCATGTAAATCCAACTCATTGCTGCGTGATATCCGTATTGTGCTTGCGTATATTGATAATCAATAATTGTATTAATTTCTGAACGTAAGAATGAGTCAACAATTGTATATACAACAACTGTCATAATGATTGGTGATACCATTGGTAAGGTAATCTTCCAGAATGATTCATACGCTGTAGCACCTTCAATTCTAGCTGCTTCGTATAAGTGATTAGGCACTGATTGAATAGCGGCTAAGAATATTAATATCTGAACACCAGAGTATGAAATTGTCCGGTAAATTGCACCTGTAATACCACCTAAGAATGTTACCAACCAAACCGGTATACCGATTGATTGCATGAACACCGTTAAGTCAAATAGTTTCGTTAATTCCCCATTTCCAGTTCCCATCGCTGTTAAGACTGAGTCAACTGCTTCAGTTGCTTCGAGTGCTGTATCTAGTGCTTCTGAGTTGAAGACAACTGGTAAGAAGAAGATTGCTCTAACAAAACCACGACCCTTAAAATTACCATTTAACATAACTGCTAATAATAAGCTGAATATTGTTATAACAACAGTATCAATAACAGTTGTTTGAATAGTATTCCAAAGTTCAGTAATGTATGTGGCATGCCCACGCAAGGCATACTTGTAGTTGTAGAATAAGTCTTTTATTACTGTTTGGCTTTCTCCAACACCTTCTGTGTGTTGTCCGAAAAGTATAGTAGTAACACCATCAGTTATACCAACTTCACTAAATGAATAAATAAATGACATAACTAGTGGGTAGATAAAGAAGATTAAGAACCCTAAAAGAACTGGTGCTAGGAAGAGAATTGATGCAACAACCTTTTGGTTAGCAAATCGCATCTTATCATATGTCTTCCGTTTTACCCAAATAATTGGATAGAACAGATAATACAAACCAACACCAATGTAATGCATACCAACACCTAGGTAATGCCATACTTTTGTACGCACAAGCCAGTTGGTAAAGCGGAACCAAAGCGAAGAGATTTTTGATGCTAAGTTTTCGCGATTTTCATCTTTGACTTTTTTTACTTTTTTTGCCATCTTAATCCCTCCATCCTGAACCGTTATTATACATATAGCTCTTAGCATTTACTTCTACACCATCAACATTTACAATTGCATCAGAGTAGTTAAGCAATACTTCTAAGTTGCCTTGAGCACTTGAATAAGTAACTTTATAAGTGTTAAGACCAACTAATGAGTGATCAGTCAATTGATAATTATGAATACCTATATTATTAATAGTATCAACGATATCATTAACATCTTCTAACCATTTAGTATATTGGGTATAGTAGTAATACTTATAATCTGTTTGAATTAATTCTGATGAATCTTCATATGAGAATGTAAATGCTGTATTTGAACCTGTCTCTAAGATATGCATGATATGCCAGTCATTACCTTTTTCATCATTTGCATTAATTACTTCACCGCTATAATCAAATAAGCCATTTACAACTAATTGATAGAACGGAATTGAGTAGTCAAATACTTCTAATAATGTTGAAGTGTAAGGTACTTCTAAAGCATTCTTGGTATATTTAAAGGCAAAGTCATAAGGTGTATATAGTGTAACATTTTCAATACCATTACTTGTTAAGTATTGTAGTGTTTTTTCATGCTCTTTTAATGCTAATTCTTTAAAGAATTCACTATGACGTTTATAGTCACCAGCAAGAGCAGAACCTAAACTTTCAATTGCGATATTATTTAAACCAGTTACTTTTGAATAATTATTAACAATGTCTTCAGCAAATGATAAATAATATCTTGGTGAAATTATATGAATTGGTAGTTGCGCTTTATCGTACATATTAACAGCTAAGTCATATGGATATTTTTCAACATATGTTCCGGATACATCACGAGTAGTGTAACGGCTATTGCCATACGCTTCTTGATATTTATTAACTTCACCCATATTGATATTCATATATAAATCAATATCACTATTTTCTGTGTATTCCACTAGTTCAGCAAGGTTCTTCTTGTTGCCAAGTTCCTTACTTAGTTTTAATTTATCAAAGGTTGTATCAATCAAACCTTTATTGCGCCAGCCTAAATAATAAGCATTAATATGACCACTATTGGAACTCTTTAATTGTCTTAAGATTTCTTCTGCTTGCGCAAATGTTGTCATAGAAGCATAGTCTTTATAACCAATTCCTAAGAATGTGTTACGGAAGTCATATGCACCTACTAAATTAACATCGATAACATTTGATGTAGTTTCATCATTGCTTTCTAAACCATAACGTTCAGTTAAAATTGCACGATACTTGCGAGCGATTGCTGAATAGCTTAATTCCTCTTCAGTTAAGAAATTATACTGTAATACAACATCGCTGTGCGTACGATTCTCAGTCCACTTCGTATGTGTTTTAGCATAATAGCCAACACCAATTGTAACCTTTTGGCTTTCACGATAGAAGGAACTATAGAAAATTTTATTGTAGGAATCAGCTATTTTACTGATATTAGCTGATAATTGCAATTGTGCTGCGCCTTCTAAGGCATCAACTAATACACCGGATTTTACACCATCATTACCAACGATATTATCATTAACCATTGCATACATCGCAAACATTAAGTCTTCAGTAGCTGTTGTCTTAATCTCTTCAATCTTGGAAAGGTCAGTTGAGTATACCATCTTTGCATATTGAGTGTATGAAGTCTTACCATTATTGTAGTTCATTACTGCACCGCTACCATCAGGAATTACCATGTAACCGTCTGTACTAGAGTGTGCTGCGCCAAAATATGGTAATATTTCAATTGTTGTTAATGGATATTCTTTAAGTTCAACAATAGACTCATCAAGAAGAGTTGCCACTAAACCTTTTTCGTTTAGGGTGTATTCAATACCGATTTCAAATTGTGCTTTATCTAGAGCTGTTTCGTTACCAAATTCTTCATTGTCAGCTACTAAATCTTCTTCTGTATATAAACATTTTTGATACAAGTAAGCATATAAACGTTTACGTTCTTGTAACTTCATGGCACTATGAGTACCAGAATAATTGTAGTATAGATAACCAAATTTATTACCTTCACCTAGAGTGATTAAGGTATAGATTTGCGTCATCATTAAGGCAACTTCTTTTCCAGCAAGGACATATTCATAAGTCAATGTACCATTACTCTTCTTGTAAACATCACCAGTCATGTAGTCAAAATAGTAGAAACCATTTAAACCATCAGTTTCTGCTGGAGCGCCACTACCAGTGTAACCATTTTGGAATACTTGTTTGCCTTCATTAATAACATTGTAAGTAAGATTAGATTCATAATATGAAACCCAGTTTAATAAATCAGTGTTCATTAATTGCCACTCTTCTTCTAAACTCTTTACATATAACTCATTACTTGCAATATTAATGTAATAATTACCATCGATACCAAGGGCAGGATCTGGTTCTGTTGTGCCGGTATACCAAACGGTATTATCAGATGCATAGATTGCGGCACCTTCAGCTGCGGCACCAGTTGCTGCTACCTTTTCCCAAACACCGTCAGTTGTGATATTTTTATTTCTTAATACTAATTCTGGTAATTGCTCATCATCATTAATATCAACTTCTGTTAACTCAGATAAACGAGTTTTGGAAATAGTCTTAGGGAAGTAAGCATAGTTAATACCTCTTGCTCCTAGGTGATAATAAACCTGAACGGCACTGTTTTTACCATTAGTATCTTCAACAAATTTAATTTTAAATGTTGGTGTTAATTGTTCTTCGCCACCGACATCTGTATTAGAGATGGAATATGTGTAGCTATCCCACATAGTGGTAGCTCCTGATAAACCAGCATAGTAAACATTTAATAATGATTGTTGTTGACGTAGGGTTGATGGGTTATTTGTATAATCATCTTTATCAGCAGGGTTCGAATACCATGTGTTTCCTGTGCGTTTTTCAACAACTTTAAATGTTGTATATTGCTTGTTAAACCAAAATTCATAACTACCATTTTCCATTACTGGTTCTTCACCATAGCCTAAATATGTTCTAACATAAGCGCGAACATAAGCACTTTCACTTGGAAGCTCGCGTTTTGAAATAATTTCATTTGCTCGATCGCGAAGGGCTTCTAAACGTGCCTTCTCTTCGCTATCAGTAGTAGTGTTAATAACGTTTGACATCTCCCCAATTACTGCTTGTAATTGTGAAATATAATTACATTTTTCTACCTTTTGTTCGAAGCTATCTGTTGCTTCATAAGGAAGCGCCCGTGCTTCTTCTTCAGCTAAAGCTGAAAATTCATCGTATGATAAGAATCCTTCAGTTGAGAAATCGCGTGTATTGTAAGAAATACCAGCGCTCTTATATCCACCTAGGAAATAAGTTAATAATACGACACCTACTAGAAGAACTAGGACAATTAATAGGAAGCGACTAAGTTTTACAACTTTAACAAACTTCGCAATAACTTTTAGAACTGCGTAGAAGGCGATTTCTAGAGCACGACAAACTTTAATGCAGAACTCTTTAATCTTAGCTTTTAGAACTCCTTTTTCACTTTGTTCTTTTTGTTCAGTTTCTTCTGTTTCAACTGTTGCAATAGGTTTTTCTTTCTTTGTGCGCTCTGGTAACTTTTGCTTAATCGCATGTACCACTTTTTTCATTGATCTTGATTTACTTGCAACATATCCTAAAACTGCTAAGTAAATAGCAATAAGTAAACAAATTAGAATAATTCTCCAAATCATATCGTCACCCCCCTAAAAGAACCGTGTGACGACTTCTTTATAGAGCGAATATATGAAGCCGTATATTTGTTGCGCTAAATCGAAGATTAGTAACGCAATAAAACACATTACGCAAGTTGCTACAGCAGTAGCAATAATAGTTCCAAGAGTTGCCATAATACCATATTCATGAATTACGATTAAACCCATAAATATCATGTAACCCATTAGGAAATAAGCAATAAGATAAATAATAGTAACGAATTGGGCTTCATCCTCAGTAACAAAATTACTCAAGATTAAACCAACGATACCTAAGATAACAACTGGAAAATATGAATAACAACCCATTTTAAAGATTTCTTTCATTTTTCCTTTACCATTCATTAATGTTGTAACACTCCAGTTTGCGATTGATAATACTAAAACTGGCATAAATGTATATACTGCAATTGCTAAGCTATTAAACTTAGTTGGGTCGTTCATGTTAAACACGGGACCAGTGTATCGGTATTGTAGCATTGATACGATTGCTGCTAAGGCAACAATGACAAGTGCTACTGACATTTTACCTTTTTTCTCTTCTTTGAATTCTGTGTATCCAACTACGGGATGAGAGATAATTCTAAGAGGGAATTTGATGTAATCGTTGATAATTTGTTTTAGTTTATTCTTCACGATTTCCCTCCTCACTGTTATATATCATATTTAATTTTCGTTTATGTTGATATTTTAACACTTTAATAGCCGCATAACCAACAACAATAACAATGATGCCAGTCATTAGTAATGCAAAGTTATCTTTCAAAATATTATCACGATATTGTTGATAAGCTTTTGAATAGTACGCTGAATTGTGACCAAGTTTGAAGTAGCCCATTGCTTCTTCATATTCGCCAGCTCTTAATAAGCTCTTACCAATTCCAACGTAACCAAGTTCATAGTTACTGTTCATTTTGATTACTTCGCGCCAATATTCTTCAGCACCTACAATGTCATTTGCAAGATACAATTCAGTAGCTTTGTTAACAAATTGTCCGAATGTTGAAGTTGAGAATGAAATAATACTCTTTGATGTTTTATCTAGAACTAATACAAGTTCTTGTTCATATGTTCCTTCACCTTTTTGAGGAACTGTTAAATACTTAATAGCTACTGGGTTATTTATACTATTAGATAGTGACCCTTTTTCGCCTGAAATATATAGTAGATTTCCTTCTGTATCATATGTAAATATTCTGCCGCGTTTTGCATCGGTTACGGAATATATACCATTAGGATTAACAGCAATAGCTGATAAGGTTGATGCACCTAGTACAGCATCTTTATTAGTTGATGCAATTAGGTAAGTGTTATCACCAACTGGTTCAACATAACCATTTCTTCTTAAAACGTCTTTGCCAGCTGTGTTGATTGCTTTAATCATGTCAGCAGCTTTTGGATCATCAGCATCAGGATATGATGTTGTATATAGGAAGCCGTCTTGGTCAATAGCAATGTTGATAAACTCTGGCGGTAAGTCTAATGCAATGGCATCTTTTTGAACCTTTGACATTATCTTGGTCCAGAATACTTTTAATGGGTTCGCTGTAACGACATTCTTACCTAAGAAACGGTTAAAATCGCCTCTTGGTCCAAACTCGATAATACCTTCATATACTGATTTTGCAATGCAGTAAACACGTTTTGTCCGGTCAACTACAATCTTTAGTGGTGTGAAAACCGTATCAGTAGATTCAGCTAGTGGAATGTCACCATTGAATTGGAAGAAGGTTTCATCATCTGGTGTTAAGAATACTTCTGTAACAACATAATCAGAATTCATTTTTAAGATACGTGAGTTGTCAGAGTCAGCTACATAAATATTAAAGTCATTACCTTCTGACACAACCGCAATACCTTGAGCATTTGATAAAAGCAAACTTGCTCCGCTGTATTCATCAGTCCCCATTAGAACACTTTCTTTCATAAGGGGAATATAAGGAGCTTTTACTGTTAAATCATTTGAAGTAATCTGTTCTTTAGTGATTTCAGCAAGTGGCGTATCGAAGAGATAATAAGCAGCTAGTTTTTCACATACTGATTTAGTTGCTTCAAACTCAAAGATTGGCTCTTGCACATATTTCATTTCATCATTTAGTAAGTAAATAGTACTAACACCTTGAAGTTCTACTTCAATGTTATTAATAATATACTTTTTCTTTGCTGCAGATTCATTTTTTGAATCTAACACGAAGATTTGGCCATTAAATACTTCCATATCTTCTAGTGTATTGAATGTTAATGATGTACCACTGCCATCAACATTTAAGATGTCTTTACCATAGTATGTATCTTTGTATGATAATCCCTCTGCTGACGGAACTGGGTTTTTCCAATAATCATAATTGTAACTTGCTGCGTTTGTTGCTACTGCTGTAGCGAAGAAAGCCCCACAAGTTAAAATTAATGTCATTAATAATTTTGTTGCTTTTTTCATTTTTGTCATACGATTCACCACCCTATTTCATACCAGAGTGCGCCATTGTTTCAATGATCTGACTCTGTGATAATACGAATACCGTAATTGGTACAGCCATCATAATTAACATAATTGCTGCCGATGTACCGGTCCGGGCGATACCACCCGAAACAATTTGGTGTAATGAATAACTTAATGGTTTCAATTGTTCACTATAAATGTATGTTCCACCATCGTTGTTCCACAAGCTTTGGAACAATAAGATGATAAGTGTTAACCAAGCTGGTTTAACTAGTGGCATAACTATCTTCCAGTAGATTTGGAATTCATTTGCACCATCTAGTTTTGCTGATTCAATATAGTCAGTCGATATATCACCCATAAACTGTTTCATTAAGTATAGACCTAATGAATAAGCAAATGCAGGTATAATAATTGCCCATTGAGTATCAATAAGACCCATTGTACTAAAGATAATATAACGTGGTGTTGCTGTTACTTGAGCAGCGAACATCAATGAATATACAACCATGCTGAAGATAATTTTACTTCCTGGGAACCGATGTTTAGCAAGTGGATAAGCAGCCATTGAAGCGATTAATACGTGTCCTGCAGTACCTGCTAAAGTAATAAAGATTGTATTAAAGAAGTAACGTGTGAAAGGCACCCAAGAGTCACTCATAATTAGTGACAAATCAGTGAAGTTATCAATCGTTGGATGTTGCACGAATAGTGCAGGCGGATAGATGAATAATTCACTAAGTGGTTTAAATGCCGCATTGATTGTATAGATTAGCGGATATGCACTAAATGCTCCAAATAGTAATAATACTAAGAACAAAGCGATATCGCCGCCAAGACTACGGCTCATTCTTTTACGTTTTTTAATACGACGTTTCTTTTCCATTTCGTAAAAGAACTTTTCAACTTTACCCATTTTGGATTCATCACGAATACCATATTTTTTAAGAAGTTTGGCTTGATGACGAGCACGTTTTTTCTCGGCATGTGATAATTCTGAACTAGCTAGGGCGTCGTTGTCTAAATTCATTTTTCTAGCCATTATTAATTACCTACCCTTCTTAAAATTTTTCTAACTAAAATGTTAGCAAGAATCATAACAATAAATAATACTGTAGCAATCGCTGATGCATAACCCATTTCCATTCTAAGCGAACCGTAGTCCATTAGATGGGTGATAATGGTATGTCCTGCATACTCGATTGATGGGAAGCCGGATATCTGAATGGATACCTCCGCTATCGATAAACTTGATGTTATTTGCATTACGGCACCGAACATCAATTGTGATTTCATTTGTGGAAGGGTTATATACCATAACTCTTGCCAACGAGTTTTAATACCATCAATAGCTCCTGCTTCGTACAACTCTTTATTACAAGATTGTAAGCCGGCAATAAACGCTAGGAATGATACACCTAAACTCAACCATAGTTGCACAATCATGATTATCCAAATAATGTAATCAGCATTCTGCAACCATAGTACTGGTTCTTTGATGAAACCATATTTCATCAAGAAGGCATTTGCATAACCATAAATATCACTACTGAAGATCAATTTCCAAACTAGATATACGTTACCAGAAATTGATGGAGCATAGAATATTAAGGTCATAAGAGCTCTAAGTTTTGGTTTTAATTCATTGATTAACCATGCAAAGACGAAAGCAGCTATGTAGCTAAGTGGTCCTGTTACAACAGCTAGTAATAAAGTATTTCGAATTGCAATAATGAATACTTTATCATCAACGAATAATCGCATGTAGTTTTCCCAACCAATCCATGATGGGAACTCTAATAAGTTAAAGTAAGTAAAACTTAAATATAGTGACATTAATACCGGTAATACGGTAAAGATAAAGAATAAAATTGTGTAAGGAGCTACTAAATAATAGTATTGTCGTTTAATGAAAATTTCTCTTCTTAAGCGGCCTCCTCTTTTACTCCAACGGTCTAATTTACGAACTAAAGATACGCGATCTTTTTCAATTCTTAACTTCTGAACAAGACGTTCATGTTTCTTCGCATACTCTAAATATTCATTAGTTAATTCTTCATTTTCAGGATCATTTTGATGAGCTTCTTTTAATTCATTGTACTTGATTGTACTAATGCGTACTTCTTCTTTATATTGCACAATGTTTTCTTTTACAGCAGCATCATATATCTCATCTTCTTTTTTCCATTCTGCTTTCTTAAGGGCAATTGCCTCCTTCAAAGCAGCTTTTTCTTGAGCTTTATTTTCTTTAGTTTTTGTTGTTTGCTCACGTTTCGCAGCAACTGATGAATACATTTTATTAATCTTTCGGTTCTTTAAAATGTATCTAGCAATAAGGAAGGTAAGTAGTGCAAATATTACTGAGAAGACAATATACAGTGTAATACTGAAACTACTAGTATTTGCTAATGAACTTGTTAATATATTATTCACTGTGCTTACTCTCCTTCCGATGCAAGTGGAAGTTTAAACTCATTACGCTTGCGATCTATTTCATTGTTGATATTTTGAGCATATTGATATAATGTTTCTTTGGCATTTACTTTATCATTGATTACTTGACGGAAAGCATTTTCTACTTCACGACCTGTAATGTAACTACCAGCTATTTGTGGCATTTCATGAACACCATAAACATTGGTTCGGCTTACACCATTTTTAATTGTTGTGTAGTAAGGTGTTTCAACACCGTTAATTAGAATAGTATCATTGGAATCACTTTCGCCCCATTGCAATAATAATTGTTCAAGGTCAGCTTGAGGCCAAGCAAGCTGTTTCAAGGCTTCAACGTTTGCAGTAGCATGACGAGCAGCAGAACCCAAAATACCTTCCATTTCTTGACCAAAACGATATTGAATATTACTGCTTGACCACCACTTCATAAATTCCCAAGATGCATCACGCTTAGAAGCAGATGCTTCAGCTGGGCCTTTTAGAAGTACGGTACCAGTTCCTGATATTACTGATGTATGATCGATATATTCATTACCATTATCATCAATCATAACTGTACCAGGAATTGGATGATATGACCATAAGCCACGAAGCTCAGGTGCAAATACACTTAGTGTGTTATATAATTCATAATAAGCAATACCTATTGGCATTTCGCCTGTACGGAAACGATTTGCAAAAGATGCCCAAGATGGGAATGAATGCAAGGTGTAGAATTCCGTCCATTGTTCAAATGCTTCCATGCCTGCTTCTTGTAATAAACCAGTTTGTTTGTTATTATCAATGTATAAGTTACCGCCCATTTGGTATAGTAACGATACAAAGGTTGGATTCAAAGCAGTTGCACCAGATTCATTAACAGGTAGGAAGAATTGAAGTGATTCAGCTTGTAGATAAGCTACTAAGTCAATTACTTCATCCCATGTCTCAGGAATCATACCAGTCCAACCATTCTTTTCCATAATGTCATCACGCACGAACATCATTAAGAATAATTCTTTTTCAGGAAGAGCATAAACTTCAACATCTCTGCCGTTTGCGCCACCCCAGTCAAAAGTAAATTGTCTATTGGAACTATCCGTAAAACGTGCTGCGATTTCTTCATAATCATCAAATTGACTTATGTCATATACCGCATTACGTAAACCATAGTTAACCGGTAAACTACTATCTACATTGATAGCAACGTTTGGTCCAATTCCGGCTAGGGTTGCTTTTAATAATACATCAGCACCAGTTAATTTCAAATCAACTTCTATGCCTGTACGTGGTGTAAAGTCTTCGTCAATAAGTCTTCTAATAACGTTAGCTTGGTCACGACCTAAAGTCATCCAAACTTCAATTTTTTCATTAGTTTGATTATTACCTTGGATGGCACCAATTGTTGAATAATCAATAAAGAATGAGTAGAAGAATTTAACTACACCATCCCAGAATGATCTTAATCCACTTTCATTAGCTTTTGGTAATACGTAATCAGCTGTATGAACGATTAAGTAATCAATTGTAAGTGGTGATTCTCTTAATGAACTTAGTAGTGTTCCAAGTGAACTAATATTTGTTCTGAAAGTGCTAAGCCGTGAAGGAATACTTTCACCTAAATCATTGGGTGCAAGGAAGTCATCTAGTTGTACAACAAAGGCATCAATAACACCTGTCTTGTCGCTTCCGGTACCAGAAATATCAATCATTGATTGTGATACTTTCTTTAAACGGTCGCGTGCTACTTCTAAACGATTTAACAAGTCTAAGTCTTTACGTGATGATAATTCATAGTCACGACCAGAGTCAGGCGATGTAGTTGTATATTTAATTATTTCTAAGTATAAGTCATTTAAATCTTGGGTTATTGCTTCAATTTCTTCAACAAGCCCTGCGTAATCACCGAGAGTAACTTCAAGTGATACGGTGTGTTTTCCCTTTTCTAAATAGAATTCAAATGATTCTTCAGAATTACCAAGGGTTAATAATTGCCAATCTGATGAGTAAGCAAAGATAGTTTGATTTAATTCATCAAAGACTACCTCACCATCAACTGAAACGATTCGGTTAGTATACATACCACGAACAGATGATTGTTTTGTTCTTAAACTAATATTGTAGAAACCATCTGCTGGAACATCTACTTCCCAAGTAATCCAGTCACCAAGTACCCGCCAGTTTTCGCCACCGATTGCATTAAGTTTAGTTTCTTTGTAATCAAATGGATAAGTTGCTGATGATGTACGATCAGTTATTGGGTAAAGAGTAGGTGAAGATTTTTCTATTGCTGCTTCAGCTTCAACTCGAACAGCGTATGTACCAGGAGTTGCTACTTTGTCTTTCACACTTGCTTTATATTCTTCGTATGAAACTGACTCTTTCACTGAAACAACTTTAATTGATTCAATAACTACACATTCTTTTACAGCACCAAGAGTGATTGTATTAGTACCTTTTTCAAAATAGAATTTGAAAGGTTCTGTAATATAACCCATATCATCAGTAAAATAACTTTCACGTAAATGTGGTACTTCTTTCTGAAGCGGTTTTACATCATTGCCTTTGGTATCAGCATCAGGATTAAGCTTAGTCCAGTAAGTATTATTGTCATTCTTCACTGTTTCAACTAATTGCTCACCTGTAAGTGTTTCAGCATCATTACCCCATATTCTTGAGAATACATAGGTAGTTGTTTTGTCAAACATTGCTTTATTATTGATTGACAAATGTCTTTCAATAGAAGAACTAGTACCTTTAATTGGGTAATAACTAAGAATTAGGTTATATAAACCAGCTTCTTCCATGTTAAATGTCCATGTAACATTACCTCTTTCTGGGGTATATAACATTTTATCATTAGCACTACTATCAGTAATACCTAAATCACTTTGACTATAAACTAGTAAATCTTCTTCACTAATAGAAGTTTTTGCTTTATCATAATCAACGCCTAAAACAACTTTTTCCACATTTTGTGGCACTGGAGTAACTCCGCCGTTGTCTTTGGCAACTTGCTCAATATAATCAGTGTACGAGTTTGATGAAACTCTTGTTGAGGTTTGAGGATTATAAGTGTATGTTAACGGATCTTTTTGACTATTTACAACCAAGATAGCAACAAATGCGATTAACAATCCCGCAACCAGTAAAGACAGAATTAATTTTTTCTTCATGATTATTGGCCTCTTTCTTTAAACATTTTCAAAATATCTTTTACCTGCTCAATTCTACGAGCACTTTCAACATACCCAGCGGACTTATTTCGATAATTCCATAACTCGCTGTGGGCTAACAAATAACTATCAAGATCTCTAATGCACTGATTAACAGCAAACTCATTATAGAAACCTTCAAAATATTTTCTGAACATAATATTGACATCAACCAGTGCTTCCAATAAATGAATGCTATTAGATACTTCTAAAATAGCAATATTCTCAGTTTGACTAGTTGGCTTGATTTTAGCAATTCTGTGACCAATTGATGCGAATTCATCTTTCAAGGCCTCAGCTTGATTTGGTGTTAATAAATTAACTTTAATTTTGCTTAAGAAGAAATCTAACTTATTTTCTTCATTGATGGCGTTTTCTGCGAACAAGATTGGTGCAAAAGTCTTACTACCATATGAACGATACTCACCTTCTAAACGATTATAATTTCCCAGATCAATAATTATCTGGGCTAAGTCATGATTACTAAAAATATTTTTACCTAAATACTCGCTAATCAAGTATTCATAATTTTGATTATTGTTCCAAGACGAAAGCGCTCCATAGATAACGCCAGGCAAACTACTTGTCCAATATTGTAAGTGACCTAAATCACCCCAATCAGTCAAAAGCATTCCTAGCCCATCGTACTTAATTACATTACTACAAGCGTTTTCAATTGTTCCAAGCATATCGGGGTATCGACCAGTTATCATCCCCCATGTACAAGTTCCTGGTGCTGCCATAAATGACACACCACATTCTTTCAGCGTTTTTAAATGCCGATAAAATGGATAATCGAGATTGTATCCCCAATCAACAAAAATTGTGTCGGGTGAGAATTGTTTAACCACTTCAGGATGATTGATAACTACATCAGCCCAAATTATTGGTTTTTTATGATACTTTCTTACTACTTTAGCAAGTTGCTCATAGTATTCTTTAAACACTGTTGCTTTACCTTTTAAAGCACAGACCTCTTTAGTTTTGCCATATCCTAATTCAAATGCTTCATCAAAGTTCATATTGAAGTATTGGGACTTTACATATGGCAACATGTCTTCATACATTTTCGTTACTAACTCAATACTCTTAGGATTAGTTGCATCAATTACGGAAGACGGGCGTTTACTTCCCCAAATGGTAAATAAGCCTTCCACTTCACGCAGTTCTTGATATTCTTCTAAACACAGCCAATCAGTCATATGACCGAAGCCATTTTGGTTGGGTACAAAATCAATAAAACGCTCATTGCAATACTTTTCTAATTCTAAGTATTCATCGAGAGTAATGTAATTGCCTTTCTTTAAAACATTCGGGAAACTCTTATACTCAAACGAAAAACCCTCAACGTAAAGTTCTAAATGATTATACTTAAGACGCGAAATAGTATCAACAATTTCTTTTAAGGTTTTGATGGTTGGAACTTTCGCCCTACTGATATCAAGCATTAGGCCACGCACCTTTATATCTGGTGCATCTTCAATCGCGACACACGGAATATTAGTGCCATTGTTTCTAATGAGCTGTTCAAGGGTCTTAATAGCATAAAAAGCCCCTGCTTCACTTCCAGATTCAATTTTGATATTTTCTTCTGTTATAGTGAGTCGATAGGCTTCATTTTCAAGATGATTTTTAATTAATTCAATTGTCAAGATACCATGCTTTTCATTTTTCTTTTTGGCAGTAGGTAGGATGGCTTTGAGATGTCTTATTAACAAATCATTATCAACGAAGTCACTACAAGAAATTTTGTTTCCCTTATCGGTCTCACAAAAACCCATCAGGGAATTGACCATTTTTGGTACAGGTATAATTGGTGCCATTCAACCACTCCTTTCAAAAATAAGCATACTACTCTATGTTATGCTTATTATAGCAAAGAAAGCGTTTTTTTGCAAGGGATTTGCAAGAGATATAGTACTATTTCCATAATTTACTTTGATCGACTTTTCTGATGTTTTGTCAATGACATTTTTCCAAATAAAATTCAACCATCACTAAGTAGGAAATTTACTTTTAGAAAAAGCAAGGCAGTGCCTTGCTTTTGATTATTTATTATTCCAACGGTTCTTTAGAAGTTTTAATGCTGCGTCTTTTGTCTCATTTTGACCTGGCACTAAATCACGATACGTAAAGAGAACTGTTCCTTCGATATTAGCAAATTGTTCATTGAAACGTAATTGGTTATCAATTTCGTTTGGATTTGCCCATACTTCATTGGAACCCATTTGGTAAAGTCCTTGACCAATGTAAAGTGTTGTTTTAGTCTTTTTAGCAATCTTGCTCCACCAAACAACTAAATCATGATAGTTAACATCTGTTCTTTCAAAAGGGAAATAAATTTGTGGTGTGACATAATCAATCCAACCCTTCTTCATCCATTTGTAAATGTCGGAATATAGATCAGAGTAGCATTGGCAAACACCAGGTGAATGGAACGATCCGTCCTTCCAACCATCCTCACGAATTGCGCTATTAGCCCGATAGATACCAAATGGACTAATACCAAAGGCTACTTTTCTATCATTATTGCTAAGCGATTTTTTCATTGCGCGTGATATACTTTTAATCATATTGTCAACATTTACTCTGCGCCAGTCATCAAATGAAAGATCAGGATTCTTAGCTAAATCTCTTTGGTAATCTTCTTCTTCAAGAGCTCTATCAATCTTAGCATATGGATAGAAATAATCATCTATATGAACACCAGTCACATCATAATTATTAACTACTTCCATAATTGTATCAGTGATAAACTTAATAACTTTCTTACTGGAAGGCTTTAAAATTACTTTGTTTGCGCCATCAACAATTGTACATTCAGGATGTTTACGGGCAAAATTACGCTTTGAAAGAGTAGCTAAATATTCTTCTTTAGTAAGCTTTAGTTGGTCTAATGCACCTATTCCTACCCGATACGGATTCATCCAAGCATGTACTTCAATATGGTGTTTTTTAGCTTCTTCAATAACATACTGTAAAACATCAAACCCCGGATCTTTGTCTTCAACTCCTGTAATAAAATGTGACCATGGATTAAGTTTTGACTTGTAATAGGCATCGCCAGTAGGGCGAACTTGGAAAACCATTAAGTTGATATTATAGGAAGCAATATTTTCAATCATTTCTTTTAAATATGCTTTGTAAGACTCAACATCTTTCATAATTGGTGTATCAATATTGGCAACATTTGATACCCAAATACCGCGAACTTGATTTTCCTTGTATTCATATTCTGGTAAGTTTACAACTTTCTTATTGCCATAATAATAGATATATTCATCTTTTTGGTATTTTTTAAGTTTCATTTATTGCTCCTTCTTTAGTGCTATTCCTAGTACACTAATACTTGTTATTAAACTAAAAATCAATATTGCACTGTTTTTTTTCTTGCAACCTTTTTTAGGTTCTTCAGCCTTTTGGCATTTTTCTTGAGTTGGGTCTTCATCACAGGTTTTTTCAGCCGGTTGGCATTTTTCTTGAGTTGGGTCTTCATCACAGGTTTTTTCAGCCGGTTTTTCAATGCTAATTACATTGGAATATGTCGTTGTGGTAAGTAACCCGTCGTTTACATTAACCCGCACACAAACATCTGAAAATTCCGCCGTTGTTTTAAAGGTTGCTGAAATACCATTTTCTCCATATGTAATATTTTCCGGTACAAAGTCGTATGAACCATCTTTGCCTTCTATTGAAAGTTTAATATCATATGTTAATTCATCACCTTCTGCATCCACTCCATATGGAACAAAAATTGTAATATCTTTATTCGTTTCGGCTTTGCTAGTTCCTTCATTGAATACAGCATCACCGATTGTCGGAGCCGTATTGATTGGCTCAACTTTTTTAGCCACCTTTACTGGATTAGAGTAGCAAACTGTTTCGTTCATGCCATCGCTAATAGTTACCCGTACGCAAACTTCTTCTGCTTCCATGAAGCCAATGAATGTTGCATTGTATTCACCCGGAACCATTTGAACTGAATCAGGAGCGTAACGATAATTGCCATCGCGACCTGTGATTGATACTAATACTTGATAAGTAACGTCATCGCCATCAGGATCACTCGGAAGCGCAAAACGAATATTAATAGCACTTTCATATAAGGCATTTGCCTCGCCATTATTGAAAACAACCTCAACTGGATTTGGTGCTCGATTAACGTCAGCATTTTTACTATCGAATGTCGTGTATTCAGTAGAAACATTATTATTTAAATCAATAGTTTTTAAAACGAATATTACATTATCAGTAGTCGCCAATTGATAAGTGCGTTTTAAGGAGCCTGTGGTTTGGACAAAGAGGGTTTTTAAATGGCCCTTATCGAATACCATTTCTTCCCCATTCACAAAAGCATATAAAGCATAACCACGGGCTTCGGGAATTTCATTAAATGAAACTTCATAAGCACCAGTTATAGCTCGGCAGGTCATGTTGACTAGACTATTTGCATTAGAATTTGCAACTGTTTCATGAACTGGGGTGGTCGCTGGTTTCTTATAGTATTGTTTTACCAACTTAAAAGCCCCAGATTGTTGTTGTAGTGCCCAACTCTTATATGACCAGAAAACATACCCATCAACATTTTTGTATAACTCAGGTCGATCATGAACATATTTAATTTGATCTCTTACTTCGTAAGTGCTACCTAAATTAGATGACAAACTTAAACCTAAATATAATTTAACATCTGTTGGGGCAACAGTCTCAGCCCAAAATTTTACTTGAGTAGGGTATGTGCCAGCCATGTTACCGTATACTTGTGGTAAGACATATTCAATTAATTCATCTTCAATCCACTTCTTAACATCAGCCATTAAAAACCGATAGTTGTTTTCGTATGATCCTTGAGGTGATATTCCAAAAGAAACATAGCGAGCGTCACCACGAGTTTTGTTGTATGAATCAACAACTTCTTGTAAATTTTGAACCATCTTGTAAGTATTACTGCGACAGAAGTCTTCATTAGAAAGAGTTCCGCCACCTGCTAAATATGCATTATAGTCAGCTTTTTCAAGTGATGGCTCCATATCACTACAATAGAAATAGTCATCCATATGAACTCCATCAAGATTGTAATTCGTTACTAGTTCAGAAATAGTATTTCTTAAGTGACGAATAGTTGCTGGACTTGCTGGATTTAGATAAATAAATATATCATCGCCTTCAGCACCCAAGATACAATTTTTTAAATATTCTTCTTTGTTTTCATATTTTAGTAAAGGGTTATCGTATTCTTTTGGTAATGATGATTTCTTAGTTTGGGCATATGACCACTTGAACTCATCCATTTCTGCTTGACTAGAAGTACCAAAGTTAATACCCGTTGAACTTCCAAATGATGCTACCCGGTAAGGGTTAAGCCATGCATGGAATTCAACTCCTACTTTATGACATTCATCAATCATCCAAGCAAGGGGATCCCAACCAGCATCAACTCCATATCCACACATATATTCACTCCAAGGATTATATTTTGATGGATAGAAAGCATCATTCATCGGATGAACTTGAAAGAACATCGCATTCATGTTTTGAGCAACAATATTAGCTAAGATTTGTCTAAACTCCGCTTTGTAACTTTCAATTGCTGAAGCATCCGTTCCCCCTTGTCTTTTGATATCGATATTCCAAGCAGTCGCAACCCAGGTACCCCGCATTTCAGAAAGGGGTTCTTCCCATTTTTCTTCAGCGCTAACATTTAATGTCCCAATAATAGTTATGCATAATAGGCATATGCAAATAGCAGAACATCCTTTTAAAATCAATTTATTCATGGTTTACTCCTTTTACTCTTTCTTTTATTTTTAAATAATTACCAAAACAAATCTTTTCAATATCCTTTTGTTTATATCCTCTTTTAACTAACTCCTCAACAATTAATTGACAAGCAGCATGGCTTGACAAGTCATCAAGATTACTATTGTTAAAGTCATCCAAATAATTCATCATATCAAGGCCAAGCATAACCCGGTCAATTGTCATCTTTTCTACTAAATAATCAATTTGATCGACTAAACCTTTAACATTTTGTTTTTCTTTTAGAAAACTGACAAAATTACGCGCCGCAACACAGCCAATGTATCCACCAGCTTCATATAAAGCGCTAAGTTGTTCATCTGTTAAATTACGCATATGATCGCTTAATGCCTTAGCATTGGAATGTGATGCTATCAATATTTTAGGTTTCTCCACTAAAACTTCGAAAAAGCTTTTTTCGTTCAAGTGGGATACATCAATAATCATTTTATGATCATTCATGTACTTAAGAAACTGTCTACCGAGTTCAGTTATACCCCGCTTTGGGTCGCCTTTTACCCCTGTTGCTAAATGGTTTTCTTCATTCCACGTAAGCATTGCATGTCTAATACCCATTTGATAAAGTTTATCAAACGTTGCAATATCAGGTACATTGCGTAAGCCTTCTAGCCCAAAGATGACATCGTAACCATTCTCATATTTTTTAAAAACTGCTTGGGCTAATTCATAGGCTTTTACAACATCAAAGTCAGAAGCAGAGTATATTACCCAAATGCCGCCTACTACCTCGCCCTTTGTAAGATCAGTTAGATGAAATTCCTTGAAGGGATCTTTTACTCCTTCTAAAACGCGGTGATATAAATTGTCAAAAATGTCACTATGTGTATCGTATATTTTCATGTTTTTTTCCTCTTAACTTATTATATCAAAAACTATATTAAAAGACAAATAAATTAGATAATTTAAACTTTAAATA